>NZ_CP058372.1:1500000-1732995 GCF_049244075.1 Gardnerella sp. KA00390 | reverse complement strand
AACATGTCTTTTCCAGTACAAATTTTCAAAGAAGTTAGCAGAGCAGAACTAAGTTCGTTTTGCAGAGCTTGCTGAGTTTCAATATTAGAAACGCATAAAACAATTGTTGTTCCAAAAATAGCTTCAGGTTTTACACTCTCAAACCAACTTTTATCCCGATTGCTTAGAAGTGCATTATGGCGCAACACGGCGAGAGTATTAGACCATACTATGGCGGCTTGAGCACTAGGATCCTCAAAGGCTTCAGACATGTTACACCCCCAATCAAAAGTAATTTCCTTTTCGCATTAACAACTCAGTGTATTTTTTTAATACACATTTATGTGTGAAAAGAGTGCTAGTAGAATATGTTTACTCCGACCCTAAGAAGTTATCCACAGCCTAGCGTGTTGAAAATACTTGTATGTTAATAACATGTGTGTAATTTGTGGATAATGTAAAACTTAGTAATCCACATTTTCCAACGATTTTAAGACGAATTATTTACGTTTTTTAATAGATTTATAAAGTTATTTAGAGAATAAGAATTATTCTAAAAGTCCTATTTAGAACACGATAATTAATAAAATTTTAGCTCTTGGTGAGGGGTGATAGTAATTTGGTATAGCTTGACTCATACGGAGCCATGCTTTTGCATGGCTAAATACAGGAGCGTTAGTTATGAAGAGGACATTCCAGCCTAACAACCGTCGTCGTCACATGAAGCACGGCTTCCGCGTTCGCATGCGTACGCGTGCTGGTCGCGCAGTGATTAACCGTCGTCGTGCCAAGGGCCGCAAGACACTTTCTGCCTGAGCTGGGACGCGTCGTAAAGCATGGATAGGCTGAAAAGCCATCGCGATTTTGTTGCGGTGCTCAAAAAACGACGCAAAGTGTGTTCACGGGATATAGTCGCGCATTATGATATGCGTGTGTGTGTAACCGTATTAGACGCGCTTAACGAAGACAGAAAAGTAAGTCCAGATGATATTGCCACGGGTTTTGAAAACACTCCCGCGGCATTTTGTGATACCTTAAAGCAACCTCAAAAAAATGATGTTGCTTTAAGGTTAGGTCTTGCTGTATCTAAATCAGTTGGAAAAGCTGTTATTCGAAATAAGGTAAAACGACGTTTTAGGGTAATAGCAAAAGAGCACGAGTCGTTGCTTCCATATGGTTGCGACGTAGTATTGCGTGCAAAACCTACTGCTGCACAATCTTCGTTTGATTCGTTGAATGAGCAAATAAAAAAGATTTTCGGCAAAATAGCTAAAAATCTTCAAGATCAAAATCAATTCATGCAAACTATGTGCTTAAAAACTAGCGAAGATAGTGATAGTAAAGCAAGCTCGCAGGAGCAGTGATGAATCATGAGCGGTAGAAATAGTGTTGTAGCGAATTTGATTATAAAAGCGATTCGCTGGTATCAACGCGTGATTTCTGCCAAAAGACCTGCTTGCTGTCGTTATTATCCAACGTGCTCAAGATACGCTATAGAAGCCGTTAGCCGCTATGGGGCGTTTAAGGGTGGTATTCTAGCCGTTTTACGTCTGTTGCGCTGTAGACCATGGACTAGCTGCAGTATTGACGACGTACCACGAAAATATTCAATTTTTTATCGTTGCGCCTGGTCTAAAGCGCATGAAGAGCCACGGTTAACTCCCTTGGCTGACGAAGACAAGGATAACTAATGTTTAATCAAGATCATTTCTTACTTGATAACGGAATTTGGGGATGGTTTTATAAAATCCTCACGCCAGTTGAATGGCTTATGACTCAAGTAATGTCACTTTTCCACAAGCTATTTGTTCTTATTGGGATGAATGAAATTGGATTCTCTTGGGTACTTTCAATCGTTTTTCTTGTGCTTGTTGTGCACGCGTGCATATTCCCTGCCTTTATAAAAAGCATTAAAGGTATGCGCAATATGCAGTCAATTGCTCCTAAGATGAAGAAAATTCAGCAAAAGTATAAGGGTAAAAGCGATCCTGCTAGCAAAGAAGCAATGCAGCGAGAAATGATGAAGCTGTATCAAGAAAACAACGCAAATCCTGCAGGAAGCTGCCTGCCAATGATGATTCAAGGTCCAGCGTTTATGAGTATTTGGTACACGCTTTCCGTTATACCATTTATTGCTAGAGGCAAGCATACTGCTCTTGGTGCTTTTGATGTTGCTACAGCACAGCAATTTGTTAAAACTCATGTGTTTGGCGTTGGTGTTTCCGACACGTTTATGACGGTTCAAGCGGGCGGAAAAGTTGTTATTGTAATCTTTGTTATATTGATGTGTGCTGCAATGTGGTACATGCAATTTAACAATATTCGTAAGAATCTTCCGCCAGAATCGAAGCAGGGTCCCCAGTATACGATGCAAAAACTTATGATGTGGGGATTCCCATTAATCTATGTTTTCTCTGCATTTGCTCTTCCATTTGCAATGCTTGTTTATTGGCTTGTAAACAACATTATGAATATGCTTCGCTCTATTTGGCAGGTGTACGCCTTCCCAACTCCAGGATCTCCTGCAGCCGAGGAAAAAGAAGAGCGCGATTACAAAAAAGAAACAGAGCGCAGAAAGCGCGAAGGTTTGCCTTCTATTGAAGAAGAAAAGCTTCAAAAAGCTCGCGAAGAAGCTAAGCGTAGAGAAGTCGAAGGGTTTCAACGTAAGCAGCCTACGCGTAAGCGAAAAAATAAATAGATAAAAATATGTGAATAAACAAGTAGGTAATTTTGGATTTATCTTCAGTTACACTTGTAAACAGAATTGTGATTCTTGACATTTATTGCAATTAAGGAGTATGTAAATGGCGCAAGACGAAACTAGAAGCATTGACCAGCTCAATGAGGAAGCTGATATAGCTGCCGATTACTTAGAAGGACTTCTAGATATTGCTGATTATGAGGGCGATATTGAAATGGGTGTTCGTAACAATAGACCGATGATTCAGATTGTTGCGGATGATGATTCCGATATTAAGCATTTGATTGGCAGGGATGGAGAAGTTGTTGACGCATTGCAGCAGCTTAGCCGATTAGCTATTCAACAAAAAACTGGTGAGAGATCTCATTTAATTGTCGATGTTGATGGATTCCTTAAGCGTAAGCGTCAGCATTTGCGTGATATTGCTTTGGATGCTGTTGATGAGGTTCGTGAGACTGGGGATCCAGTTGAATTGAAGCCGATGAATTCATTTGAACGTAAAGTCATTCATGACACTGTGCGAGATGAGGGTCTGCGTTCTAGGTCTCATGGAGAAGAACCACATCGTTATGTAACCGTTTATATGCCTGTAAGTGCAGTTGAAGACGAAGATCTTGATGATATAGCTGTTGACGTAGATGAAGAGTATATAGAAGACTGATTTAAGATTTTGCAATTTTCATGATTGCACGAGGCTGTTGAAACACTATAAAAGTAACACAATGAAACAAAAAATGTTTTATTGTGTTACTTTTTATTTGATAAGCGCGGGGAAGTATGGAAGAAAATTTAAATAAAGATAATAGCGATAATACTCAAGAGACAATTGATGAATTAGAAAATTCACCATTGCTAAGCGAAGTTTTAGGTGATGCTCTTGATAAATGTAAGATGTTTCACGTGAAACTTCAAAAAGAGGGCTTTCTGAGAGGATTAGTTGGACCTAGAGATATGAGTATTCTCTGGGAAAGACATATATTAAATTCTGCAGCTGTTGTTCCTTTTATTAAGGAATCTATTAAAAAGTCTAAGAAAAAATCTATAGCAGACGTAGGAAGTGGTGGTGGATTCCCTGGTATTGTTATAGCAGCATGTTTGCCTGATTGTGATGTAACATTAATTGAACCTATGGAAAGACGCGTTCTTTGGCTAAAAGAATGTGTAGAACTTATGGGATTAGACAATGTCACTATTTTTCACGGAAGATCAGATGAAATTATTGAAAAAATAAAATCTCATGATATATCACCGTTTGACGTTGTAACGTGTAGAGCTGTAGCACCTATGACAAAACTAGCAGGGTGGACTATCCCTCTATTAAATACGCATGGTCAACTGATTGCGTTAAAGGGAAAATCTGCCCAGGCTGAAATTGAGAAAGCCGCAAAAATGATCAAAAAAGCGAAGGGTGTGAATCCTAGGGTTGTTGATGCTCCTGTTGCAAATGGTCTTCAATCTACGACTGTTGTATTAGTTGACAAAGCATAATTCATATTATTAATTACATATAAAATAATTCGTTTCACGTGAAACTTTAATCTTCCAGTGTTTTACGTGAAACAAATATTTTTATGTAAAAATGTTTGTATAAAATACGTATAATATAGTTTATTTTGTTTTCTATCTTTCGTCATTTTCCTTTATATTTAGCACGTGTTTCACGTGAAACTTGTGCTCTTTTTGCTGTGTTTTATGTCCATAGAAGAAACGAAACTTGAAAATACTAAGGTTTAAATTGGTTAAATTATGGTAATTTTCCCATAGGTGGTCGGGGGTGGATGAAGTTATGGTGGAGTCAGCTGAAGATACGATTAAGCGTATTTTTGGAGATTCTGGATCTTCCTTAGGTAGTGAATTGGCTAATATATCAAGCCGATTTCATGCCATTGATGGGGTAGTTTTTCCTAAGCCTAAAGAAACGCGATTTATTGCTGTTGCGAATCAAAAGGGTGGTGTTGGCAAAACCAGTTCGGCTGTAAATTTATCTGCAGCTATGGCTATTGGTGGTTCAAAAGTTTTGTTGATTGACATGGACCCTCAGGGTAATGCTTCCACAGCTATGAATATACCTCATTCTTCAGCAGATCCCTCTGTTTATGATGTTATCGAGGGAAGAAAAACTATTGCTGAAGTAAAGAAAACTTGCCCAGATATTGAAGGACTTGATGTTGTTCCTGCTTCTATTGATTTAAGTGGAGCAGAACTAGAAGTTGCGCAGATGGAAGATCGAAATAATCTTCTTAAAAATGCTGTTAATGAGTTTCTTGGCAATAATAATGAGCACTACGATTATGTGTTTATTGATTGTCCACCATCTCTAGGTCTTTTGGTAATTAACGCGATGTGTGCTGCTCATGAAATGCTAATACCAATTCAAGCTGAATATTATGCACTAGAAGGATTAGGACAACTCATTAGGACAATTGGATTAGTGCAACAACATTACAATCCTACGCTGGTTGTTTCAACAATGTTAGTAACGATGTTTGATAAGCGAACTCTTCTTGGTAGAGAAGTGTTTCAAGAAGTTAAAAACCATTATCCAAATATTGTTCTAAATACTACCATTCCAAGAACTGTCAAAATACCAGAAGCACCAAGTTTTAATCAAAGTGTTATAACTTATGATCCACACGGAACTGGAGCAGTGTCGTATAGGGAAGCTGCGTTAGAGATAGCAAATAAGTCTGATGCTATTTTAGCTGTAATTGACGCTAAAAGAGAGGGTAATGCATAATGAGTACAACTAAATCTCGTTTAGGCAAAGGGTTAGGGGCGCTATTTCCTGCACTACCTGGGGAAAATGCTCTTGTTAATGCTGAGGCAAAAAATAATGAAAATGTTTCACATGAAACATTAATACAAAAAGATGTTTTTAACGATGTTTCACGTGAAACTAAAGTTCCTAGTATTGATAAAGCAATTTCTCCACATGAAGGTCAAAATAATGTTCAAAAAACCACCGTTTCACGTGAAACAGTGCCGCCGATTGCTAATAAAAATAAGCATTCGTCAAAGCGATCTTCTATGCCATCAATTGACGATGTAACTAGACCAATTGACTTTTTCTTTGGTGATTCTGCGTCTAAAACGTTTGTGTCTTCAAAACAAAAAACTGAAGAAAAGAAAATTTTTAATAAAACAATTGATGAAAAACACAACGCGGAAAATAAAGAATTAAAACCTGTTGAAGGCGGCTATTTAGCATATTTAGATCCAACTGATATTGTTCCAAATGCTCACCAGCCGCGTACGATTTTTGATGAAGAAGAGCTTCAAGAATTAGCTGCATCAATCAAAGAAGTTGGAGTTTTGCAGCCTATTGTTGTGCGAAAAATTAATAACATAGATCAAGAGGATACGCATAATGCTCATTATGAATTAATAATGGGTGAGCGCAGATGGAGAGCAACTCAATTAGCTGGTCTTAAAAAAGTTCCAGCAATTGTTAGAACAACTTCTGATGAGAATATGCTTAGAGATGCTCTTTTGGAGAATCTGCACAGAGTTGCTTTAAATCCTTTAGAAGAAGCTGCAGCGTATGCTCAGATGATTGATGATTTTGGATTAACACAGGTTCAACTCTCAAAATCTGTGTCTAAATCACGTCCGCAAATAGCAAACACTTTACGTCTGTTAAATCTTCCAGCTAGCGTGCAAAAGCATGTTGCATCTGGTGTTCTTTCTGCAGGTCATGCTCGCGCACTTCTTGCTTTGCCTACATCTGAAGAAATGGAATCATTGGCAAAACGAATAATTGCAGAAGGCTTATCTGTTAGAAGTACTGAAGAGATTGTGTCTATTAGAGTAGACAATAGTGATGAGTCTTCTAAGAGAAATAGGGTTCAAAGAAATAATAAGTGGGCGCATTCTCCTATTAGAAAACAACTTGAGAATATGTTCTCTACAAAAGTTGCAATTAAGGGCACAGAAAACCATGGAAGAATCGAAATTGTATTTTCATCTCCAGAAGAAATGCAAAGGATTTTTGACATTTTAGTAAACAAAAAAGATTAGCAACATAAATTAACATAATACAAACTGAAAGCTTCAATGAATTATTTTAAAAGTAATTCATTGAAGCTTTTTGTTTCACGTGGAACATAATTTATTATTCGCTTAAATCATTTAAATAAGCTTGAGCATCAAGAGCAGCGCGGCAGCCCATTCCTGCTGCAGATATTGCTTGCCTATAAACGCTATCTACCACATCTCCTGCAGCAAAAATACCAGGAATAGATGTTTTAGTAGATGCACCCTGTACTGAAATAGTTCCATCTGCGTTAAGAGCTATAGAGTTATTTAAGAATGAGGTTGATGGTAGATGACCAATAGCAACGAAAATACCAGATGCTTCAATATCTTGAGTTTCTCCAGTTACAACATTTTTTACCGTTACAGACTGAGCATCTTCATTGGAACCATTTATTGATTGAACAACAGAGTTTAAAACAAATTTAATCTTCTCATTTTTGCGAGCTCTATCAATCATGATTTTAGAAGCACGGAATGAATCGCGCCTATGAATCAATGTTACAGAAGAACCAAATCTAGTTAGGAACAATGCCTCTTCAAAAGCTGAATCGCCTCCGCCAATCACAACGATTGGTTTTCCTCTAAAGAAGAATCCATCACAAGTTGCACAATATGAAACACCTCGACCAGAGTATTCTTGCTCTCCAGGAACCCCCAATTTTCGTACTTGCGAGCCTGTAGAAATGATTACTGCATTTGCTGTATAAGTTTCTCCATCGTCTGTTGTAACTGTCTTCAAATCGTCCTTAAAATCTACAGACACAACATCGTTTAATATAATTTGTGCTCCAAATTTTTCTGCTTGCTTTTGCATAGCTTCCATTAAATCTGGTCCAAGTATTCCATCTACAAATCCTGGATAATTTTCAACCTCTGTAGTGTTCATGAGTTGTCCACCAGGAGTTAATGCTCCAGCAATGACCAAAGGAGTGTAGCCTGCGCGTGCTAAATACAATGCCGCAGTATAACCCGCAGGGCCAGAGCCAATAATTATTACTTTTTTGTTTAGTTTTTCCATAAAATATTCCTAATATTCCCAATAATCTTAATAAAATTTAGTAAATTTTTACGTAATTAATGTATAGGCTGTTTTGAGGCATAGAGTCCTCTGGAACCCACAAAATAAAGTCTTGTGCCGTAATAGGTTTTTTGAACTTTACATCTGTTACACCACTGGCATCAAAGGTAAAATCAGCAACTTTATCTCCAGCACTAGGATCATTTTTAGAATTCGCGATCAAATAACCATGTCCTCCAGAAGAACGAATTGAAACAACAAAACGATATGCTTCTTGAGGTTGAGCCAAATGCATGTAATAGCCATAACCTCTATGGTTAGCCGTGTAATCCAAGAATTGTTGTACATCTATAGGATAAGGCGTAGTGTTAGTAGGCATTTTAGGTTTTGGAACCTGCTTTACCTTCTTATTCTTATTAAGTTTTTTATGCTTAGTTTTATTTGATTTGGTTTCTTTATTTGATTTGTCTTTCTTTGCGTTTGTATCAGCCTTAGAAGCAGAATTTGAGTCAGATTTTGCCTTATTCTTAGGCGAATCACTTTTATCTTCTGGAAGAACACCTTGACTTCCAAAAGGAACATTTTCTACGCTTTGAGAATCCCACGAGTTGGATCTTGTAAAACTAGAAGGAGCATCATGAGAATTAAAAAGACTATGCAAAGATAATGTGAATACTACTACAACCAATATTGCAACAACACTGATTGCAAGAACCTTCGTTGAAATACCGCCAAAAATTTTTGCGTCTGCTATATCCACGCCATTCTGCCCAGAATTCTTCTTGGACTCCAGAGATTCCTGACGCTCATGAGGCTGGAAACTAGGAGGCATTGAAGAATAAGATGACGTTAAAGAACTGCCATCATAATCTTCATAGTCGCCATTTTCCAACTCTTCTTCGCGCAAAGCGCGTGCAGATTCTTCTCCAGGAGCAATAAAACGCCCATTACTATCTACAACTGGTACCCTACCTGTTGATTCTGCTTCCAAAGGTAAACTTTGTGGTCTAGACATCAGCTCAGTGCGTTTAGTGTTATCTGTGAGAAGGTCTTCAAAATCAAATCTTCTAGGCATTAACGGAGAAGCTAAATTATCTTTTTGTGAATAATCGTTTTTAGAATCTGATTCGTTTTCTATACTGTTATATTTTTCTGCTTCTTCATTATTTAGCGCATCAGAAGACTTATTTTCTGAATAACTAGGAAAACTTGTGTATGTGGAAGATAGGTTGTGGAATATAGAATCATCTGCATCAAGTTCCGTAGGTGCTAAAATATTAGCCATTTCTGCTGCAGCAATATCATGGAAATCATAATCTGTTCCAGTAGAGTCAGTTTCTGTAGAAGAATCTGAATTATTATCTAAATCGTTCTTATTATTTCTTTTAAGAAGGGCGCTTAATGCTCCTATAGTCCTACCAGCATTTTTTAAACCAGATCCTGCTGCAGAAAGTCCGCCTGTAAAACCAACATTTTTATTGGATTTACCCTGTTTACTATCATTTAGTTTCTCAACAGAGTCAAGACTGTTATTGGACTCCTGTTCTGATAATTGATTTTCTAGCAAGTCCTCACTTTGAGCTAATCCTTCTGGAAAATCAAGAAGATTTTTATCGTCTTCTGGAAGCAATAATGCATTTTGAACGGAGGCTTTACTTGTAGTTTTATCAAAAATAATATCTTTATCAGAAAGTTTTCTAACAGGAGTATAAGATCCAAGTAATGCTAATAGCTCTCCTATTGATGCCATAGGTATAATATTGGAATCTTCTGTAGAAGAAAGTCCTCTTCTACAAATCATAGAAAATTCACTAGGCACTCCATCTGTAAGCCTAGAAAGATTAAATACAGAATTATTCTGAGTGTAATTTGTTCTAGTTAGTAGAGCATATAGCAATGCTGAAAGTTGATGCGTAGCAATATTTTCTATGCTCTTATTTTGAGCTTTAGGATGGTTAAAATCGTTACCTGAACCTTCGTCGGTAGACTCTACAGCAGGCTCCCCATCTTCTGCTGACTTTTTTGGCTTTTCATCTTCAATAGTCACATCTTTTAAAAGAGGGCTTATCGGAGCGTCTGCAAGTTCTACTCCAGAATCAGTAAGCCTTACAGTATTCGTAGAAATAGCATAGTGTGTTATTCCGTCTGCTAACAGCTTACTAAGCGCATTAGCTGTTTCTGCAACTATGGAACGTATTGCTTCATAGCTAAGTGTTGAACTATGTAGCTTCATATAATCGCTTAAAGTTACTCCAGAATCCAGCTCGGTTATAATAATCGCGACATCATCTATATGATGAAGCTTCAAAACTGGCGTAAATTTGCGTATTCTAGACAGAGCAAGAGTAGAAGATATAGTGTTGACTTCTGGAAGAAAACGAGAATCACGTACTATAAAAAGCTGACAATCGCGAGCAAGTATACGATCGCTAGCATGCCATGCTTGAAGACCCGCTTCTTCGCGCAAAGGTGATACTAAAGCGTAGCGATCAAGTATAATATCTCCCAACTGAGGTTTCATCTACTCCCCGTCTTCCTACATGAGTAATGAATAATAATGCGTTACATAATAAATCCCACAAATTATTGTAACTGTAGAATCTAGTGAAACGCCCTGAGTTACTGCATTTAATTATCTTGATTTAATTATCGCTCACTGTGTTGATTTATTTTCGATCTAATAATCCTAGTATGTGCATTCTTATTATTTTCACTATGATTAGTCTGTTTATTATTTAACTTGCTTTTATTGATGTTTTCAAGATTCAACAAAAATGGCAGTTTTACACCGATTCTTCTAAGAATTGGATTAATAAGACCTGCCAGTTCACTCGTTCTTAAAAGTAACAAGATAGATATGTAAATAATCGCCAAAATAATGGTGATAATTGCACAAACAAAAATCGCAAGCAACCAACGACTAACACCATGAAGGTTTGATGAATCTAAAGAAATCCATTTGTAAATAAATTCTTTAAACAAAATTCCAACAAGAATAGATACTATAGAAGCTGCAAGCACCTTTAGATGCGTAATAACAAGCTGCTTATCGTCTAAATCGTTGTTAAAACGAGATCTAATCATTTTAACAAGCGAAGGAAAAGTGAGAATATAACTAAAAGATGCGGCTGCAGCTAAAGCGGTAACCCAATAATTTGGCGGAAGGAATTGTATGCAAGAAAATACAATAATAAGTTCCACAAATAATTGTGCTGCACAAAACATAAACGGATGTTTACCGTCTTCAAAAGCGTAGAATGTGCGTTGAATAATTAAATACGCGCTAGATAAAGGCAATCCAAGCGAAAGCATCATAAGTGGATTTGCCATAAGATACGCTTCTTTTATGCTGATTGAAGGTAAAAGAGCCAAAGATATAGGCATTGGAATCACAATAAAAGCAACACTAAAGAAGCACATTAAAATGCTTACATTTCTAAGACAAGAGCTTAAATCTACACGAACTGTTGATAAGTCATGATTTGCTATTGATCTAGAAATTTTAGGAAAAACAGCGGTAGCAACCGATACGGCGATAAGCGAATAAGGAAGAATAAACATTGTGTATGCATTTTGAAAAGTAGCATTTCCAGCAACATCAAATTGACTTAACCCCAACGTTTTTTCTGCTACAGAAGGAGCGCTTGTAGTTATGTGAGTAGTTGCCATTGTAGAAAGCTGACTAACAGCCACTATTGCAAAACTCCATGCTGCAACAGGGCCCATTGAACGCAAACCAATGCCGCTAATGCCGAAACTTGGTTTGTATCTTAGTCCGATTTTTCTAAGAGGAATAAATAAAACAAGTGCCTGAGCTGCAACACCCAAAGTCCAAAATCCTGCAGTAAGAAGCATAGTAGTGTTGTTCCAGAAACCTACTGGCTGCCTGCTTGCTCTGCCAAAAATTGCAATAAAAACGCCGAACCCCACGCAACTGACGATATTTGCTGCAACGGAACTCCAAGCGTACATTGCAAACTTGCCTTTTGCGGCTAAAACTTGACCGAGCACGGTGTAAAGTCCATAGAAAAATATTTGAGGCATGCACCATAACGTAAAAGCGTTAGTAAGAGCAATCATGGATTGGTTTGAGCCAACATAGAGCCATGTTAAAACAGGTGTGGCAATTGCCATTAAAGCGGTTACGCCTAAAAGCAGAATAATCGCAAAGGTTATAAGCTTATTTAACCTATCTTTTGCATCTTGTTTTTCCAGAGTTTTAACGATTTGTGGAACTAAAACAGCATTGAAAATGCCACCAGACACAAGAGTGTAAATAAGCTGAGGAATCATGGACCCAGCCTGATATGCATTAGCTGCTAGACCTGTAGTACCAAGGGCTGCAGCAAGTAATATAGTTCTAACCTGACCAGTTATTCTTGAAGCTGCCGTGCCGCTTGCCATTATGATTGAGTTGCGGCCTACTGAATTCATTCGTCTGGATCCTTTTTACGGTGGAACTGCCTCCAAAGCCCTAAAATTCCAAGCGCGAAGGCAAATATTATAATAATCGTACCGCTTTTATCGCTGATTTGCAGCGTGCTTGTAATCATTGTTTCTTTATGATTGTAGAAAGCGCGATGGCTTCTATCTTCTAGTCCGAAAATTGCTCTAGCTTTACTAGAAGTTGTAGATCTAAGTGGCAAAATAACTTGTGTTTCACTATTTGCAGCAATCTTAACTGGAGTTTTTCTAGGAGTTACTATCTCCATTGAATTAGTGTAAGAAGTAAGATATACGCTAACAGGGTATGGATTAGTATTGCTGATCGTAATCGGCATTGTTGCTGTTTCGCTTACAAGCGTTACATCTTTTGGAGGAATAATATGTATTCCAGAAATTAAAATTTTGGATAGATTATGAGTGCCTTTAGAATCAACATTATTTGGTCTACTATCATTTACTTCTCGTTGAGCCATAGCGTCAAAAAGTTTAAGAAGATTCTTACTCCAAATATTGCTGTTCTGGTTAATTTTCAGTTTTGCGTTTTGTTTTGCAAGAGATTGAACATCTGACTCATTAACGTGATGATTATTTAATTCACCGTGGTCAAGAATATCACTTATGAACTGTTTAATGTTTTCTCTATCTGAAGATAGTTGATTTAGAATTGACTTTCTATTGATTATAGATTCGTTTGATATCGCACTATCTTTAGGAACTGGATTGTACCCAAGATATTCTTTAGAAAAAGATTTTGCGTTAGATAAAGATCTTAAATCTAGCAGGGAAATCCACGGAGATTTTTCCAAATTGCTTATAACAGAATCGATATAAGAAGATGGCGTATCTTGGTGGAATGTTATAAGCAAGTGTCTTGAAGAATACGGTTGTTCCATCTGATAAAACGCGCTTTGAGCAATAATCCTGTTTAGTTTGCCAGCATTAGTGTTTTCGCCAGTTGACTTACTACTTGTTGGTTTTTCGTTTGCCAAATCACTAAGAGTTTCTTGCGAGGAAAGCACTTTTACGTTTCCAAAAGAAGTCTGAATGTCATACACGCCATTCTTAACTGCAAAACGGTGCGCTAAAGCATCAAATCCGTTTGTTGCCACAACGGTCTTATAACCATTGCTTTTAGCCTGTTCTAGTGCCTTTAAGGTCCATTTTCCGCCTGTTTGAAAAGCGTATGACTCGAATTTTGGCGCTTTGCCTGTATGATCTTTTGGAATTGACGATTCTTCACTCCAAGACTCAGCGTCAATTCCAGATGATTGGTAGTAAGAAGAATTACTTGTTTCAGCATATTTACTTATGTCAAAACCGTTATTTTGCATAAATGCAGAAGGAGTGAAGCTAATTCCAGAAGATTTAAGAGTATTTAAATCTGCTATCGTTTGTAATCGAGGATGTTTTTGTGCAAGAGATATCAAAGAAGCAATATGCTTTATGCTCTTTTTGCTTAACCTTATTTTTCTATTGTCTTTAAATTGGTTTAAATCTTTGCTTACTTGGGAAGAGTCGCCAGCAACCGTTTTTGTGTTAGTTTTGTCCGAATTTTCTTTTTTAGTATCTGCTTTAGATTCCTCTTTAGAAGCAATATTAGATTCGCTAGGTGGAATATTCATCGAAGGAGAAATATTCTGCTTGTTAATTTCATAACGCCAGTCAGATGCTTTAGCGACTATAGGAATAAGCAATGTGACATTAATCGGAGGTGTTTGTATGTTTTTAACGCCAATATTTGCTCGTGTTACAAACGATTTTACAGAAGAATAATGTTTAAAATCCGATGAAGAATACGTTACAGAAAGAGGCTTTGGCCCCCAATAAAGGATATTAGAAAGATTAGGGCTGTTTGAGTCAACATCAATTTGCGCGTTATAAGATTTGCCACGAGCAAGCGCTGGAACGCTAACTTCGCCAATTAGCTGAGGAGTAGGGATTCTGGACTCGGCTTGACTCCATTTTTGCAAATCAGTCCTAGACATAAACGTGTACCAAGGGTTAAATGCAACCTGAATTTTTCCATCTGGAAAATCTTGAGAACCAGTATTTTTAACCAAAATGGTTATATGGTATCCGCTTTTGTCTGTAAGAATTGAAGTTGATTTAACTATTTGTAAAGAAATACCCTTATCCTTGGAATTATAAGATTCGTAATATTTTACAGAAGCTTGATTAACGTTAGATAAATGGCTTGTATTCTGCGATGATTCGTAAGCAGAAGCCGTATTTGAAACACAATAAAGCGGTGTAATAACAAGCGAAAGCACTACTAGAATTAAAGTAATACTAAATTTAAAACAAAATTGAATAGGATTTTTAAAATAAAACATTTTACGGGCGATTTTATTAGTGACTTTTTGTAACTCCCGTAATTGGTTATTTGCAAAATCAATCACATTAATCACGATTAGACCGCCTATTTGCCTTTTTAGCGTACATCCACGCTATCTTGCGTTCATTAGGATAGCTTAAAACATCATTAAGCTCTTTGAAATCCACCCAAATTGCATCTTCTGCCTCATGGTCTGGATCTCCAAGAACAGATAGTTCTCCACTAACATATTTCAAAGCAAAATGATGAACTAGCTTATGCACACGTTGACTTGTTCCAGTAAACCAGTAGTCAATAGTAGCAATAGAATCCACTACTTCTCCAAGAATTCCAGTTTCCTCATGAATTTCCCTAACAGCTGTTTGCTGAGGAGTTTCGCCTTTTTCTATATGACCCTTCGGCAAGCACCATTCCATATGCCCACTTCTTGAATGACGAGCTATAATCGCGACACGCCCAAGGGTGTCAAAAACTAGTCCTCCAGCGGAATATTCTCTCACAATAGGTAAGTCTTGAGCATCTAAAGAGGCAAAAGTTTTAGGACCGTCGTTAACTCTTCTCTGAGGCATTAAAGCTGGAGAAGGTGCCTCTAATGATGTTATTTGTTGGCGAGATTCCGTTATATCAACATGAATATTTTCAACGTGATAATCGCTCGAAAAGCTTGAAATATCAACGAAAATTGACTCGTCTTCTTCTGCCTGTTGAGGCTGTATTTTGCTTTTCATTCTAGCGATATCAAGTGGTGTAACTCGAATATCTGGCGTATTTTGGGCATGATTATCCGAGGCTCTGGCGAGCATGCGTCTTAAGTCTGCTGGGGTAACCATACACTCCACCTTACTCAATCCGCTGTGCATTGGGGTAACGGTATGCTGGAATATAGTTTGATTTTTGTTGAAAGGGTGTTTCCAAGCGTGTCTGTGAACTTTGAAGTTTGGCCTGAAGCCATGGAGTTGGGTAGATTATTCGCTAAACATAATTATGAGCTGGCTCTTGTAGGCGGTCCTGTACGAGACATGTTGTTGCATAGAACGTCGCACGATCTTGATTTTTGCACTTCTGCCAAACCAGAAGAATTTGAGCATATTCTTAGGAGTTGGGGGCACGATGGCTTTTGGGATATGGGTCGAAAATTTGGCACGCTTGGAGCTGTGCGTCGCAGAAAAGACGGAACAGAAGTAAAAGTCGAGATAACAACATACCGATGTGATGACTATGAGCCAGATTCTAGGAAACCAGAAGTAAAATATGGCGATACTTTGGAAGGTGATCTTTCTAGGCGTGATTTTACTGTGAACGCAATGGCTTTGCGTGTTCCAGATTTGGAATTTGTAGATCCATTCGGTGGAGCGAATGATTTAGCAAAAGGTATTCTGCGTACTCCAGTAGATCCTCGTCAATCTTTTGACGATGATCCTTTAAGAATGATGCGTGCTGTTCGTTTTGTTGCTCAACTTGGTTTCACTATTGAAGCAAATACTGCAGAAGCTATTTTAGATATGGTTTCTAGGTTGGATATTGTTTCTGCAGAGCGCGTCCGCGATGAAATAACAAAAATGCTGCTTTCTGCTAATCCTCGTGCTGGTATTGAAGCTATGGTCGAGTCTGGTATTGCAGATAGAGTTTTGCCAGAAATTCCTGCATTGCGCTTAGAAATTGACGAACATCACAGGCATAAGGATGTTTTTGAGCATACAATGATGGTTCTTGAACGAGCAATAGCATTAGAAACAGATAACGAAGGCGCGGTTCCTAGACCCGATTTGACTTTGAGACTTGCTGCTCTTTTGCATGATATTGGCAAACCTCGTACTAGAAAATTTGAAGAAGGCGGAAAAGTAAGTTTCCACCATCATGATGTTGTTGGAGCTAAAATGACTCGCAAACGCATGAAAGCTCTTCATTTTGATCATCATATTATTGATGATGTAAGCGAGCTTGTGAATCTGCATTTGCGATTCCATGGATATGTTGACGAGCCTTGGACTGATTCTGCTGTACGCAGATATGTTAAGGATTCAGGACACTTGTATGAGAGATTAAATCGTCTAACCCGCGCGGATGCAACTACACAGAACAAGCGTAAATCGCTGATGTTTGAGCAAGCTATGGATGAGATGGAAGAGCGAGTTAAAGAGCTTAAAAAGCAGGAAGATTTTAACGCGATTCGTCCAGACCTAGATGGCAATGAGATTATGCAATTGCTTGATTTGAAACCTGGTCCTATTGTTGGTAAAGCATATAAGCATATGTTGGATTATCGCCTTGATAACGGTCCAGTAGATCACGATATTGCTGTTGAGGAATTAAAGAAATGGTATTCCAGCTTAAATAAGTAGCTTAAATAAGTAAAGTTTTATTATTCTAACTTTATTTTGCTTTATTTAACATCATGTTGTTGAATAAAACTTATTGAACTGGATTATGATTTGCGGATTTTGGAAGATTTTTCATAGAGTTAAAATCAGCGCATCCTTTTATTTCAACTATTGTTGCACCTGCTGCAGGAACATCAGTCTTAGGTTTAAGATTGTTGAATGTTACGCCTAAAACCACGTCAATTAGCTTATCTTGTCTATCGTCCATTCGCAAAATAGCGTCTTTAAAGTTAGCAGCTAAAGTATAAGCTTCATTAATTGATTTCTTACCAAAGTAGATTGTTGTGCGTTTTACACTTTTTTCGCTATTTCCAACTTCAATCAGGTTAAAACCGCGGTTTCGTAGTCCTTCTCCTACCGCTCTTGCGAATCCACGGAATTTTGTTCCGTTTAGTACTCGAATAGGAACAGCACGATTATCGATATAAGTAGCCTTATTCTCATCTTTATTTTTTGTAGGGCAAGGCGCTTGAACTCCATAATTTGGGTCGATTTCTGGAGTTTTAGGGGCAGCAATACCAAATACATGGCATTGCACTAGAACAGCAAGAAGAAACGCTGCTCCAACACAAATTCCAACAGTAGTAAGTACAAATCGTTTCTTTTGATACATGAACTCTCTGCGCGCCAGCCGCTCGTCGTAAAATTGCGTCATGCTAACTTCCGATCTGTACTATGTTTCTGTTGCGTATCTTATTGTACGAGACTTGCAATTATGCATAAATCATAATGTTTTATACACAAAACAATACTAGCAATTTTACTTACTATGTATGACTGTGTTTTTAAAAATAATTCATATCTGCGAAGCTTTATAAAGAGCCAAGAATTCTGCGCATGTAAGGGTCTCTCCACGCCTAGTTGGGTCTATTCCGGCAATATCGTACGATTCATTAGAAATAATGCCTTTAAGAGCAGAATGCAGTGTTTTTCTTCTCTGTTGGAACGCTGCATCAATAATTTTAAACACTTTTTCTCGCTCTTGTTCATCTTCTCTTATCTCGTTATTTCTTTCAAAATAAACGAGAGCAGAATCAACATTTGGAGCAGGCCAGAATACATTTCTACCAATTAAACCAGCTTTTTGAGATTCGCCATACCAAGCCAACTTTACACTTGGAGTTCCATATGTTTTTGTGCCTGGTTGAGCGCAGAGGCGATCTGCCACCTCTTTTTGAACCATTACAAGGAAACTTGTAAGATTATTAAACTTTTCAAGAAGTGTAAGAATAATAGGGGTTGCAACGTTATAAGGAAGATTAGCAACAAGAGTAAAGTGTTGTGCATTTGCTAAATTGGGAACGTCTTGAGCGTTTAATTCGAGCGCGTCTTTAAGAATCACATTAAATCGTTCTAAGGCGTTAGGCATAAATTCTTTAACGGTACTCGGCAAACGTTTAGCAAGCGGAGGATCTATTTCTACAGCCGTAAGATTTGCGCCAGCTTGAAGAATCGCAAGTGTAAGAGAGCCAAGACCAGGGCCTACTTCCATAACAAAATCGTTTGAATTAATTTTTGACGCAGTAACGATTTTCTTAACCGTACCAGGGTCAATAACGAAATTTTGACCGAATTTTTTAGTAGGAGTAATACCCTCTTCTGCTGCAATCCTACGAATGTCAGCGGCTCCAAGAAGAGAGCCTTCTTGCTCACTAATATTATTTTGTGTCAATTTAATACCATCCAAACTTTAATACCATCCAAACTTTTCTGAATGCTTCCATGCTTCGCTAGGATTCCCGTATTTGCTTTTAATGTAATTAATTCCCCACGTTATTTGTATTGATGCATCTTCGTGCCAATTTGCTCCTGCGCTCGCCATTTTGTTTGCTGGAAGAGATTGTGGTATTCCGTATGCGCCAGAGCTTTTATTTTCTGCGTTCCAACGCCAGTGAGATTCTCTTGTCCACAAATTAACAAGATCTTCCCACATTGCACCAGTCCAACCAATTTGAGCACATGCAGCTTGAGCATATAGCTTTGCTTGCTCAGGAGTGGCGTGAACCATGCCATTGGGATTGTTGGCTGGTGGAGCAGGTGCTGGTGGGGCTGCAGGAGCGGGAGCTGGCGTTTGTGATGCTGGCTGTGATGCTGCAGGTGCTTGTGTTTGAGAAGAGGAAGAAGGATTTTGCTGATTATTCGCATTAGATTGATGCTGATTTTGTGAATTACTATTGTTATGGTTTTGAGAATTTTGCACACTTTGTTGGGATTGACTATTTTGAGAAGGTTTTTTAGATTCTTGTGGTTTTATTTCTTGTTTAGTGTTAGTTTTATTCAAATTAGTATTGCTAGAAGGTTTTTGTGAAGTCTTTCCGTTAGTGTTGTTACTACTTTGCTTATTCTGCTTAGGGGCTTGATAATTAGGTTTGCTACCTACAGCAACAATCTGATCTGTTGTAGGAGTAATCACGTTTTGTTTTATTAATACAGAGCTTTCTGCTTTACCATCAACATAAGTCACATTGTATAAATCTGTTCGCTCGCCATTTATTCCAGATTGTCTAACAACTCTCACTCCAGATGGCAAATTTGGATCATTTATCGTTCTAGTGTTAAAAGGAACGATGACATTTCTAGATTCTTTTCCATGAGTTACGCGAAGAATGCGTAATACGGTTTGTGATCCATTTTCGCTTACGGTAACTCTATCTTCTTTTCCCAAAACGATTCCTAGAGAATCGAGAATAGAACTTGCTGGAAGTGTTCCATCTGGCGCTATCCTAGATTTGCCATCGCAAATAACCTCTACAGGTCCTTTTTTGTTAATAGACAATCCTCCAGTGAGTTTGTCGTAAATATTCTGCAAATTTACTGTGATTTTTGCAGCATGATCTGCATTTGCTTGGAAGAATCCAATTAGTTGATCTACGCTGGTTGCAACAGTCCAAAATGGTATTGTTATGCCATCTACTGTTACAGAAGTTTGGTAAGCGCTCCTAACAGTTACAGTTGTGTGATCTGCAAGAATTTCTCCCGAAGTACTAATAACTTGATCATGCGTTTTAACGGGTATTTTTTGTTCCTGCAGAAGTCTTTGTGCAGTAGACGCATAGGTTGTTACAATTCTTGTTTTACCATTGACAATTAGAGCTACAGATTTGCGCGCAGAAAGAGTAAAAATCCCAGTGCTTGAGATAATAAGAGCCAAAACGCATACAAGGATGCGTATTCTTCTCATTACAACAAACCTCTGAGGCGTCCATCTGCGTGCCATTCAACCTCACTTCCAAAGTAAAACTGAACTTTAATTATATATAATGCTCGCAACTGAGCTAAAAGCTTCTAAATGTTGATGAAATCTATCATAAAAATGGGGGCGGGAGAGAAGGGGATTGTTCCCGCCCCCGTAGAGGAGGAGCTGGTTGGGGGACGCTCCACCCTCTTACTCGGAAATCCTGAGTTGGGGGAAGATTTCCGAGAACTTACTCAAGCAAAGTCTACAATGCAAATCTTTTGTAAGTTTTTATTTTATGTTTTATGATGAATAAGTCTTACTTTTTATAAATTATCATACGACAAATCTATAAACGTATTTGCTTTAATTCTAACCCTTTAATGCAAATTTTACTAAAATTGCCAAAAGCCTTCAACTTAACACTATTAACGATCGTATTTTAACAAGTAGAAGAATAAAACAGAGCCTCCTGCCGGGATCGAACCGGCGACCTGCCGCTTACAAGGCGGCCGCTCTGGCCATCTGAGCTAAGGAGGCACGTCTCTGCGTGCAATAACTAGCTTGCGCGCAAAACATTGATTAGTGTACCAGCACCCAATGCCAAAATGCAACTTGTTTGCGCTGAAACACTAATCAACAAGAACTAGTCAATAGGATTTGGCTGATCTTTGTCAGTTATTTTTGGCATAACACCTTCAACTCCAACCTTAGATTTGTCTAACCCAATAGACTTAAGAATTGCATCTGGTGTACTAAGCTTCTTCTTGCTAACTTCAACCATATCAAGAAGTTTCCCGTTGATAGTAGTTGTAGGAGTTGTCATAGCTCCCTTATTTTGTCCGCTAACATTCCACAAAGCTTTACGATTTGGAGTATCGGAATTAATAGCGTCTTGCCAAGCGAGATAATTCCTATCAAACGCTTTACTTGCTACCTCTTTGCTAACTCCAGCCTTAACTGCCTGTTCAATAAGCTTTTCATTGCTTACAGGTTTATAATCATCGCCTTCTTCTGGCTGGAAATCTTCAGCAAAAATGTTGTTAATAAATTGAAGCAAATGCAAAGGATTGTCGTCGTTAGACGAAATGTATGCGATTGCGCCAGTTACACGTGTTGAATAGTGGTCGCTAGAAATTCGATCTAAGAATGACATTGGGTGAATCTCAAGGTTAATCTGACCAGCCTTCATCATGGCAATAAGCATTTGATCGGAATCGCGATTAAAATTACCGCACCCAGGGCATAGTGGATCAGCATAAACTGCAATGGTTGGAGCATTCTCAACTGTTGTTCCATAGCCGTTTTTGCTGATTAAAATTCCGCCCTCGTTGTTAGCGTACTTAGGCTTTTGGTTAGTCGTAAGTTTTTTAACAGCGCGTCTTGCTTGTTGAGCCTGCTCAATTTTCTTTTGATTTTCCATATTGTTTGCATTAAGAGCCGTAATGCCAATCGCAGCAATCATGCCAAGTAAAATAACCACAACAACGATTCCAACAATAGTTTGCTGGCGTAACTCTTTAGCCTTTTTGTCTTTAAGATCCTTACCATTGTGATTCTGCATGCTGTTTTGATTAATGTTTGGCATGTTGTTCCTTTCTTCACAGGTTTCTGTACAAGCAAATTTGGTGATGTTCTCGTGGAATAAAAATATCTGCAGAATAGTCTAGTTGACGGTATCAACTGTCTATATTTCTTGCTCGTTTGAGATTTTTCCCGCTCCGAGAATTGCTCCTGCCCCGATTCTGAAGATCTTAGTTTTCCCTAAAATAAAAGCAATAATCCATCCTGCTATAAAACCAATAAGATATCCAATTGATGTTTGAGAGAAAACCTCTGGAGAGTAAGTTGGAAAATGTATGGTAATAAACCATATTTTGAATTTAATTAATTGTGGAGTTGCATGAATCATAAGTGGGTAGATGTATGCGCCAATAACACCTGTAATTATCATTGTGACTAATCTAGGTATCGTGTAAATAGACGCTCGTACAAAATGCCAAGGTATACTCCCGATTCTTATTAGCCAATCTTTTCCACCGGTCGAATCATTTGCGGATTGTCTGCGTAATTGCGCGCAAACATTGTATCCTATTGTGGCTGTAACAAGCATAAGAATAATGTTTGCAGACAGTGCGTCAATAATAGAGAATACTGAAATAGATGAGGAAAGTATTGCAAATATTATTAAAAAAAATGTTCCGCGAAACATGTATTTGCTTATTTTAGGATGTATGTTACCCTGTTCAGAATTTTTTGCGTATTCTTGCTTATTCTCGTATTCCTGTTCATCTTGATAAACATTATTCTGCTCATCAACATCTTGTTGATTGAAATTTTGTCTATCAACAATTTTTGTAGAGTCATCAGAATCTGTATTAAAACGTGTTGTATTAACAGTTGTTGTAAAATCACTTCTTTTAGTATCTTCAGAAACCCACATTTTTCTAGGATTTTCTGACATAATCCGAGTTTGTGTTAGCTGATTAGGTACGGTTAACCCATCAGCCGTATAGTCAAAAGGGTAGTTAGATTCCTGTAAAGACAGGGGATTTAACGCATCTTGGTAAATAGCTTGCTCAAGTTGTTCGGGAGTACAGCGTTCGCTTCTTTTAGGACTCAATGCAGATCTAAATGCATGCATAGTATTTATAGGGAGTCCATTAAGATTAGCGTTTCCTGAAGCTGCCCTTTCCAAAACCGCCATTATTGGTTTTGTTCCAAAAACAGGCTTTCCTGTTGCAGCAAAAGCAAGAACTGCAGCAACACTCCACCAATCCGTAATCTCGTCAGAGTCTGATCCTTCAATGATTTCTGGAGCAATAAAACCAGGGGTGCCCATAACTAAACCAGTGCGTGTTACATGTGATTCGCCCTGACCCATAGATATACCAAAATCAACTAAAACTGGTCCTGTTGTAGAAATCATAACGTTTGTAGGCTTAATGTCTCTGTGTATTATTCCAGCGTTATGAACAGCTTTTACTGCATCGATTAGCTTATGAGCGAGTCGTTCTAAATCGTCTGCGACATATGGACCATTAATAGCGACATCTTCTTTAAGATTGTGCCCATCAATTAGCTCTGTAACTATAAAGGCTATGGAAGCATCAAGCTCCATATCTACTATTGAGCACACGCCTTCGTGATGAATTTTTTGTAAAGCTAGAGCTTCTCGTTTAAGTCTAAGTCTTGCTTGTTCTTGAGGATTAGTGTTTTCTAATGAATCTAAATCTTCACTTTGATCTTCTAACATAGATGCGCGCAGAATTTTCATTGCGTAAAGTTGGCCACCATCATCGTGAACGCGCCAGACAGACCCCATAGCGCCTCCGCCTAAGCGTTCAATTAGCGTGTATCCGCCAATGTTTTGACCAGAACGCAAATCAAATATGCTCACATCTTCCATAATGCATTATGGTAATGGGAGAGTATGCCAATTATGCGTTTTGGTGGAAAATTTATACAAAATTTTATAAACAAATGTTTATATATTTAATGCATATTAATGCGTGTTTGTTAAACATTGTTTATATGTGATTTATCTGTTCGACACGCCGAAATGCTAGAAAATACTGTAATTTTGCTGTTTTTACTAAATAAACATGATATATTAGAGCATGGCTCAACGAAGAGAACCTTCAATGAACCATGTAAGTAAATGTGGACGATTGACGCCGCCGACGTAGGACTTGGGGTCTTGAGTGCACACCCTTCACAACGGATCGTTCGGCACGTACCTGCCGATGAAAGGAAAATATCATGGCAGAAGTTGTATTTGATCATGTCACCCGTATTTACCCTGGCAATGACAAGCCATCGGTTGATGATTTGAACATGACTATTAAGGATGGCGAGTTCCTTGTACTCGTTGGTCCATCTGGTTGCGGTAAGTCAACTACATTGAGAATGTTAGCTGGTTTGGAAGAGGTTAACAAAGGTCGCATTCTTATTGGTGGTCAAGATGTTACTACAATGCAGCCAAAGGATCGCGATATTGCAATGGTGTTCCAGAACTACGCATTGTATCCACATATGACTGTTGCAGACAATATGGGATTTGCTCTTAAGATTGCAGGCGTAAGTAAGGAAGAAATCCGCAAGCGTGTTGAAAAGGCTGCTGAGGTTTTGGATTTGACTGAGTACTTGGATCGTAAGCCTAAGGCACTTTCTGGTGGTCAGCGTCAGCGCGTGGCAATGGGTCGTGCAATTGTTCGTGAACCAAAAGTCTTCCTCATGGATGAGCCTCTTTCCAACCTTGATGCAAAGCTTCGTGTACAGACTCGTACACAGATTGCAGCATTGCAGCGTCAGCTTGGCGTCACTACCCTTTACGTGACCCACGATCAGACTGAAGCTTTGACAATGGGTGATCGTATTGCTGTAATCAAGCTTGGTGTTTTGCAGCAGGTTGGTGCTCCTACCGAGCTTTATGATCGTCCAGCGAACGTCTTCGTTGCAGGCTTCATTGGCTCCCCATCTATGAACATCAACCAGCATCCAGTTGTTGATGGCAAGGCTCAAATTGGCGAAGATTCCATCACTCTTCCAGCAGAAGCTGTTGATAAGCTTACTGAAGAAGATAAGGGTCAGATTATTGTCGGCTTCCGTCCAGAAGATGCAAGCTTGGCAACTTCTGATGATCCAAATGCCTTCTCCTTGAAGGTTGTGAACGTGGAAGATCTTGGCTCTGACGGTTATATTTACGGAAACATCATCACTGATGGTTCTCCAGAAGAAGCGTCTACAATGATGAGTGACCAGAACAAGCTCACAACGATTCGCGTGAACCCACGTGCGCTTCCAAAGGTCGGTGACACTGTAAAGATCAAGATTGATCCATCCAAGATGCACCTGTTTGCACCTTCTACAGAGCTGCGTTTGAACTAATTGCTGTTTTCTTGGGTGCTTTGTCTAAAGTGCCCAAGATTTCTGTATAAGGGTATGGCGGGGTTCGCTACGCGAGCCCCGTTTTCGCATCGTTTGAATTATTTACGATTAGTTATAATGCGATTAGTTATAATTTGATTGCGATTTATTATTCAATTATTGGCGTTCGAACTTAACAGGTAGATTAAAGTTTATGGAATGGAACGATACTCCTTTATTGGATCCACGTGCTATGCAAGCAACATCAGTATCTGCGCAGGATGAAACTGTATCTTCTGCAGAGCCTCAAGCTTTGAAGATTACTGCCGCAAGCTCTAATCCTCAAATGTTTATGCTTCCGTGGGAGCTTCCATTATCTCAATGGCCTACGAATCTTTTTGTAAACTTGCCGCGCGGTATCTCTAGGCACGTTGTGCGCTTTGTGCACGTAGGTGACGAAGTGTATGCAATGAAGGAAATTACTCGTCAAGTTGCTGAACGAGAATATGAGCTTTTAAGGCGTTTGCGCAAATTGGAGCTTCCAACCGTTACTCCTATAGCGGTTGTAGCTGGTAGAAAAGATAAGAACGGTGAACCGCTTGAGGCAATGCTGGTAACTCGTCATCTTAAATTCTCTCTTCCATATCGCGCTCTGTTTGCTCGTACCTTAAGACCTGATACTGCAGAGCGTTTGATTGATGCGCTTGCTGTGCTTATGGTTCGTCTGCATCTTTCGGGATTCTATTGGGGAGATGTTTCTCTTTCTAACGTTCTATTTTTAAGAGACGCGGACGCTTTTACAGCATTTCTAGTTGATGCTGAAACAGGTGATTTGCATGGAAGCCTTACAGAAGGTCAGCGTGAATACGATATTGATTTAGCTCGCACAAACATAATTGGCGAACTAATGGATTTAAGTTCTGGTCAACTTTTGCCTGGTGAGGTTGATGAGATTAGCATTGGAGATAGGCTAGTTGACCGTTATCATTCTCTTTGGAGCACGCTTACAGATGTGGACAAATTTAGCCCAGACGAAATGTGGCGTATTGAAAGACGAGTCAATAGGCTTAATGAGCTTGGTTTTTATGTTGACGAGTTGGAAATGAAGACTTCTGTGGATGGGCGAAGAGTGTTGGTTCGTCCACGAGTTGTGGATGCTGGTTATGCTTCACGTAAGCTACTTCGTTTGACTGGTCTTGATGTTCAGGAGAATCAGGCTCGTAGGCTTCTTAATGATTTAGATGCTTATCGTACGTCTACGTGGCGCCAGGGCGAAGAGTTGGAGATTGTTGCTACTGATTGGATGCGTGAGGTGTTTGAGCCTACGGTACGCATGATTCCTGCTGAGTTTAGATCGCAAATCCAACCTGCACAGTTCTTCCATGAAGTATTAGATCATCGTTGGTTTATGGCGGAACGCGTTGGGCATGATGTTTCTATGCAAGACGCTGTAACAAGCTATATTAAGAACGTTTTACCGCAATATAAGATGGACAAGCGTGTTTTGGCCGCGATTAATGCGGATGCTGATTCTGGTGTGGTAGATGATGAGTACACGTATTCCACTTCGTCTCCTATGACTCGCGATATTGATGAAGATGACCAAGACGCTAGTGTTTGGGCTAGTTGAATTCACTAGTTAGTTCATATTTTTCTTTAATCAGCAAAGAATATTTTGCTATAATTATGGAATTTTTTATTAATATCGTGTGATATTATTCAACCTATTAGTTGCCAATGATTGTCAACTAACGGAAATAGTTATTGTGTAAATCAAAGGAGATTTCTATGTTAAAGGGCATTGATCCCATTATATCGCCAGAATTATTGAAAGTACTTTGCGAAATGGGACATGGAGACGTTTTGGTTTTGGCAGATGGAAATTTTCCAACCGAATCGGTAGGAAAAGATGCAATTGTTGTTCGTTGTGATGGTCATGGTACTTCAGAATTGCTAAAAGCGATATTGAAGCTTATGCCTCTTGACCAGTACACATCTAAGCCAGTTACTCTTATGGAAGTTGTTCCAGGGGATTCTTGTGAAACTCCAATTTGGAAAGACTATGAAGATATTATTTCTGGTTTTGATAAGCGCGGCGCTAATACCATAGGAACCTTGGAGCGTTTTGCATTTTATGATGAAGCGAAGAATGCGTATTGTGTGGTTGCTACTGGTGAACGTGCTCAATATGCGAATATTATGCTTCGAAAAGGTGTGGTTTTCGCTGGAGAATAAATAACCCTTATACCAATAAACCCCACCAGAGATTCTGATTAGAGTATTTTTTTAACACTGCATTGTTGTAAATAAGATTTTTGTAATTTCTTATTTTGCGCTGCAGTGTTTTTAGTTGTGTATTGATAAAACTTGTGGTTTTGAGTGTATGGTGTTTTTTGTTAACTTAGTATACAATTAATTCTGGTTATTATAATGAGTGTAAACAATACGTATATGCGATGCATATTGTTGCTCTTGATTATTTATAACTGTGGCTGGCAGCGATGGCAGCCCGTATGTAATTCAGTCATTTGTGCATTAACCGCACAAATGTGTGTGCGTTTTTATCGATTTTATCTTTGTTTGAGGTACACATATTTACATTTCGATGAAGAGATGTGGATGGCTGGCTTAATGAAGAAAGGAATCCCATGAAGTTTCGACGATTGTTGCAAGGCGGCGCAATATTTGCTTTGTCGATCAGTATGGCTAGTCCGATGATTGCACAAGCTTCAGTGCCACAGGAAGATTCAATTGATCCATTCCATCCCTCAATACTGTGGGCAAGTTCTGAAGAAAAAAATGGTGAGAAAAAGCCAAATGGTACCATTTCTGCGCTTACTGATAGCGATGGGAGCGTGGATAGTGCTAAAACGTTTTGGACAACAAAATGGCAAGGTGGATACGATAATTTCCCACACATTCTCGCTATAAAAAATAATACTAATAGAGAGGTTTGTGGAATTCAGTATACTGCGCGGCCATCGTATGAATCAGTGCAAGGTAATTCGAATGCGCCAGGTGTTTATAGTGTTTTTGCATTCGATAAAGATCCAGGAAATCCATCTGATAAGAAAGATATTAATTGGCGTTCTAAAGTTCATCAAACGAAATTTAATAATGGCGAATTGATTGCAACTGGTGGTTTAAAAGGTATCAATGAGCCGCAAATTATCTCGTTTAAATCTACCAATAAGCCAATATTGACGTTGGTTGGTTTTAAAGCAGTTGATAGTAGCAAAAAAGATATGTCGGCTTCAGACATCAAACTTGTTCCATGTTTACCAGTTGAACATATGAAGAAACAAGGACGGGGTGATGCAACAGCTGCGCCTATTGATTTCTTCATTGATCAATTGCCATTTGGTGCTCCTGGTAAGCCAGTTACTTTCAGTCCATCGCAATATACTTATGAATCTACTGCATACTATCATACAACCTCTGTGTCTGCCAGAGTTAAGTTGCCCACTGGGGCTACGGCTACTATCAATGGCCGCAAGGTGGATTCTGATGGAAGAGTATCGGGCATTCCGTTAACAAAAGGTGTTAATGCTATAGTTGCAAAAGTTGTTGTTGGTAATGCTGCAAGTACATATGTTGTAAATGTGACAAAGGTTGACACAGATTTCCGTGGCAATGAAAAAATTAATGCAACTGTGAAGATAAATGGTGCAAATGATAATGACAATCTAATTGTTACGGATGGTATGCGTGCCACTTCTTGGAATACTACGAGTTTGAAAGATAGCGCTGAATGGTCTAACAAATCAACTGGTTTTACAATTCATTTAAATAGCCCTCGTTATGTAGGACGTATACAAGCTTATGGTTGGCCGACCATGCCAGCTGGCTCCCCTGGGTGGCAAGGAGGGCATTCTGTTGCTATTGATGTCAAAGCTGGTGACAATTGGAATACGGTTGTCACCAATGCAAGCCTTACGCGTGATAGTGATGGCTTATGGTATTGGGATTTGAACGGTTATCATAAAACACAAGATATACGTGTGTGGCTTAACAAGCCCAAAATTCACGATCCACAGCAAAACGGAATAGGTGCCACTGGGATGAGATTGGAAGAAGTAGAAGTGTGGGGGTTGCCTGAGGGTCAGAATCCAAAAGAAATTAAAGTACCTGATGAAAAACCTAAATATACCAGTTTTAATGCAAATGAAAATAAATATGGTGTGAATCGTGCACAAGCATTGGCATTGCAATACGGTGTATTATTGCCAACTTGGGTACCTTCTGAAGGCTATGGGCGTGGAGTTTATAACGATGCAGAACGCCGTTTAACTGGCGGATCGTTCCCTATGTTCTATGATAAGCCTTTATTTAATGCTCCATTGATGCGGCAATTAGGGAAAGGTGTGCCTTGGTCACTTGCTAAAGCTCCAAAGGGTGGCAATAGTATGGGTGAAAATAGTGTACCTAAAGATTTTTTGACTGAAGAAATGAAGCCATATGCTAATAGTCTTGTTGATATTCAATATGGTGATGAGGGAGGTTATAGCGAAAGTGAAGTACAGAAATTTAATCGATGGTTCAGTTGGTCTAAGAATAGGTATCCTGGGGCAATAGTGCATTCTAATCAAGCTCTTGGTCTTGGTTGGGAAACGCATTCCAATATGAGTCATTTTGTCAAAACAGCAAAGCCTGATCTTGTTTCGTGGGATACATATTATTATGGTGCAGGTCAAGGTCCAAAGCCAAGTAAAATTGTGGCAAACATGTTGCAGAATAAGCTATGGACTTCTCAGAGACAAGCAGCCCTAGAGGGTTTGACAGGTGATTGCAGTCAGCCAGTTCTATTTGGACAATATTTAGATTACAACTGGGATGCTAATGTTTCTGCTTCTCAAAAGTCGATTGTTCCTATGATAGGATTAGCTACTGGCCAAAAATGGTTTGGGCTATTCCGTATGGAATATAATGCTTATGATCGCAGTTCGATTATTGACCAAGATGGAGCTCCAACGCGAAGCTTCTACGAGTTTTCTAGCATTTTCAAAGATGTGCAGGGCCTTGGGAAATACTTGGTTGCAATGAATAATGAGTATGCAGGATTGAAATCTGGCGTATATGCAGATCGTGCATCTGCTCCGAATATTCAGGGATTCCGTATGGGAGCTTTTGACAGCACGGAGGGAAAGCTAGCGAATGCAGAATTTGGGTTGCAAAAGATTACCGTAAAGAATGTCGGAACTGTTAATAACGGAAAACCTGGAGATGTGCTTGTCGGTCATTTCTCAACACTAAAAGATCTTAATGAGGAAATTCGTAAAAAGATTTTTGGTGAAAGTAAATATGCACCAAAGGCATTGTTGGTAGTTAATGCTTTAACTGGTGATACTCGCTATCCATCATATTATTTATCAACACGTAATGATAATGGTTCTTATGCTGAAACGGCACAGGATATCACGCTTACTGTAAAAAGACCTTCTAGAAATGCAATACTCATGCAGGTTGATCCGCGTACATACATAGCTAAGACAGTTCCGCTTAAAGATGGTGATGATGAGCAGGATGTAAAACTAGAACGTGTTGGCGGAGGTCGTGCTCGATTGCTGTATTGGTTGGAAAATAACGCAGCTTATGAACGTAAAAAAATTGAGGATATAGAACCAAAGAACATTGCGAAAGATAAGAATGTTATAGCAAGTCAATCACGTACTGAGCCGGAGTATGCTGCTAAATCCTTAACTGACGGTGACATATCTACGCGTTGGGCAGCTCCAGATAATCCAAATTATCCAGTGACGCTTGATATCACATTAGGGTGCAATGCTAAGTTCGATGCTGTGCAAATTGAAGAATTTGTTGAGGGTAACGTGAACCATCGCATTAAAAAATTCTCCTTATGGACAAAAAATCAGTGTGATCGTTCAGCGTATAGTGAGAGCTCATGGAAAAGAATATATGGAAAAGATAATGCTGCAAAGGAAGATCTCAGTGATATCAATTTCGAGAATTCTCAATATGCTAGCGAATTGCGTGTGCAGATAGATGAGGTATATCCGAATGTTGATATGTATAATGGGCATCCGGGTAGTCCAACTATTAGTGAAATTAAAGTGATTTCTAAGACTGAGCAAAAGAAGACTCCAAAATCTAAGCATGGTTCGTCTGTTCTTGATTCAGGTGGTGTTTCTACTGATTCAAGACAGTCGGATAATTCTTATGGTTCAAGTGATTCGAATGTCAGTGGACTGAGAATGAGCGAAAATAAGCAGCCTACTATTCGTAAGAATGGCTTGTGTCAAAAACGTGAGAAGTGCTCTCGTGGCATGTTGGTTGCTGGAGGTAGTAGTGTGACTGGCGTCTCGGTGCTTTCGTTAACATTTTTTGCTTTTCATTTACTTGTTAGACATAGTAGGAAAGTGCGACAAAAATAGCCATTATAGGTGTATATAATTAGTCTATTCTGTTAGTGTATCCCCATGTGTATTTAGTGTTTATGCCTATTTGTGCATGGGGATTTTTTATGTCTGAAAGACTTTAGAATACTGCTTTTTGAATATGCGGATAATGATTTAACTGGCGCACATCCTTGTTTTTTGTTAATATAGTAAACAATTGATTGTTCGATGTGAAGTTGCATTGATCGCTAAAGCAGGGTGGCAGCATGAATGAGGATTATTTAGCAAATGTAAGGCCTACAGCACGTCAAATTTCTTGGCAGCGCATGGAAATGTATGGTTTTATTCATTTTGGAATGAATACTATGACAGATCGTGAATGGGGGCTTGGTCACGAAGATCCGAAGATATTCAATCCAGATAATTTAGATGTTGACCAGTGGCTTGATGCTCTACAATCGGCAGGTATGACCGGCGTGATTCTAACTTGCAAGCATCATGATGGTTTTTGCTTGTGGCCTTCAAAGTACACCAAGCATACCATTGCGTCCTCTCCATATAAAAATGGAAAAGGAGATATTGTGCGCGAAGTTAGTGAATCAGCTTATCGACATAATATGAGATTTGGCGTATACCTTTCACCATGGGATCGTACAGAATCGTCATATGGCACTGGCAAAGTTTACAACGATTTTTATATTAATCAACTTGTTGAATTGCTAACGCACTATGGTCCTATTTTTTCCGTATGGCTTGATGGTGCTTGCGGCGAGGGTGAGAATGGTAAAACGCAAACTTATGACTGGCAACGAATCTATAATACAGTCCGGGCGCTGCAGCCAGATGCTGTTATCAGTGTTTGCGGTCCAGATGTGCGTTGGTGCGGCAATGAAGCTGGTCATACGCGCTCTAATGAGTGGAGCGTATTACCTACAGAATTACGTAGTGCTGAATTAACCTCTTCAAAATCACAACAATCAGATGATGGTAAGTTCTCTCGCAAATTTGCGTCTACTGATGAAGATTTAGGGTCTCGTAAGGCGCTTGCACACTACGAAGGCGATTTTGCTTGGTATCCAGCAGAAGTTGATACCTCTATTCGCAAAGGTTGGTTCCATCACGATAATGAGGATAATAATGTTCGCAGTTCTGATGAATTATTTGATATATGGTGTAAATCTGTAGGGGGTAACTCAACACTTTTGTTGAATGTGCCACCGACACGTCATGGTTTGTTAGCAGATTCTGATGTTAAAATTTTAAAAGAATTGGGCGATAAGATTCGTAAATTCCATGGGCGCGAATTACGAGATCATGAAGCATTATCAATACAAGTTTTAAGTCCTAATACATATGAAGGAAATCCAAAGTACTTGGTTGACAGAAAACAGGGTACAGCATTGTCATCTTCTAAGCCGATTGATTTTCGTATGGTATTTACTGAACCTACTTATATTGATGGCTTAGTTATTGAAGAAGATATTAGTAAAGGACAACACGTTGAAACAGCTGAAATTCACGTTGTTGATGAATGTGGAGTAAATCATCATGTTTCAGATGTTCATGCCATAGGATATCGCAAAATTCTACGTTTTGACGCGATTCGTGCAGTATCGTTAACTGTGAGAATAACTAGTATTCGTCAATATGTAGCTCTTCAATCATGCTATCCACTAGTTGCACAAGACGAGTAGTAGAAAAGAAAACTCTGATATAAATTTATTTCAATAGCAATAAAATACCGCTGACATAGAAACTTTTTTGTAACTATATCAGCGGTATTGGCTATAGGAGGGAGGGTTAGAATAATTGCAAATCCACATTTAGAGAATATGGTTTATTGGCAGGCAAATGATATTCGGGATGCACAGGCGAGCCCCACGAATCATCGCCGCCGACTCCCATTTGTGCTGCAAGAATTCGCAAGAACATATGTTTTGAGTCACCTAAATCACTTATATGTTGTGCTTCCTCTATCATAGTGCTGCTGTATGGAAGTAAACTTACGCAGAAGTTGCTAGTACTATTATGCCGCTGAATACGCATGCCATGCCCAGAATCGTCTGTTACGTTTGCCCATCTTACTTTTTCATGATTGCCAGTTTCTTGTGGAACAAGATATGGCATAAAATCGTCAAAAGCATTTGTTTTCCAAATCCCTAAACGTCCCGCACTGGTGCGGTCTGCATATGTTTCAACAGGACCAATACCGTAGAATTCAAGGTTTCTGTATTCTATTGGTAGCATCCATTCCAATCCAAATGCTGGAATGGAAGGTAAATCTTTTCCAGAAGGAACATAATTTAGTTCAATGTGTAAATCTCCTGATGTTTTAGACACATATGTTAAATTCACTGTTGTATGGTCTGCGTTAGCAAGCTCATATTTGTATACAATTTGTAGCGTATTGTCGTCGAGCTTCTCAGCTGTTTGATCTACGCATTTAGCATATTTACCTGCTACAGACCATTGAGCACGCTCAAAACCATGCTTGCAACCGCGGTCATTGTCTGTTAGTGCTCGGAATGTAGTGATCAAAGGACGTTTAATCACAAATTCTCGTTCGTCAAGACGGTATGAAATAAGCCCGCATTGTGAATATGAAAAAAGCGTTTCGATCGAAGAGTTACGTGTTCCTGCGTTCCAGCGTCCAATAGTAACAGTGCCATCTTTATGTAATCGTGCATTTGATATTTGCTTAGCTTGTGATTCTGAATTTTTAGTTAATATTGTGTATTGTCCGAACGATAATTCGTATCCTTTTTGTGCCCAACGTGTAGATTTTGCAAGCGTGCACGAAACTTCAAAAGTAATTTCTTCCCCACTGCTTTGATACTGTTCTAATGGCCACTCTATGGGCATTTCAAAATCATTTTCAGGTTCCACATTATACGTATATGGTTGAGACCACATAATTTTGCCGTCAACGCGTAATTTTGCCAAGAATACGTAATTTTCAGTATTCGTGAAAAGCTGATGATTTTCTATGCGAACACCATTGTCGTTTGGAAATAGTCTTATATTTGCATATTGTTGTTTAGCTTCAATGGCCTTAGGACTTGGTTTTCTATCTGCGAATAATAGACCGTTGCCACAGAATTCATAATCGGTAGGTCGATCATCAAAGTCACCACCATATGCCAAATGCGTGCTTCCGTCTGGTAGGGTTTGTTTTATTGCCTGATCGATGAAATCCCAAATAAAACCACCTTGGTAATGCGGATACTTCTCAAGAGCAACATACTCGTTCATGTTTCCCAATGAATTCCCCATAGCATGCATGTATTCGCAAGATATATAAGGTTTATCTGGATTGTTTGACACGTATTTTTCTATTTCATCTGCGTGAGCATACATGCGCGTTTCAATGTCGCTAGTATCGCGCCAAGACTTATCCATAGTCTGACCTTCATAATGCACTGGACGATGTGCATCTAGTGCATGAGCATGATGATACATAGAACGAAATACGTCTCCACCAAAGGATTCGTTTCCGAGAGACCAAATCAGCACACACGGGTGATTGTAATCGCGTTGAATCATGCTATCGACGCGATTTACGCACGCGGCACGCCATTCATCTCTACTTCCAGGAATAGCACATTCTGGAGTTATGTTTCCGCGCCCATCTGACCACGTTCCATGTGTTTCTAGATTAGTTTCGTCAATAATATATAGCCCATATTCGTCGCATAAATCGTACCAAGCATCTTGATTAGGATAGTGAGAAGTTCGTACAGCGTTTATATTGTGTTGCTTACAAAAACGCACATCGGAAACCATGTCATCATAAGTTATTGCTCGGCCTCTGTCGCAATTAAATTCATGACGGTTTACGCCTTTGAAAATAATGCGTTTTCCGTTTAATCTCATTATGCCGTTTTCAATATCAAAATGTCTAAAACCAATCGGCTGCACTACATGTTCAATAATATTTGATTCTTTGCTTACAACATCAATATGTAAGTCGTATAGCGCAGGGTATTCAGCACTCCAAGGTAGTGCTTTAGGAATAGTAGTCTGTTTTAGTTCAGTAATCGTTTGTACAGGTAGCGTGCAGTCCCACAAAATCTCATTATTATTTGTGAATTTATCGTTGCTGTATTTATGATTTGTAATGTAAGCGTGTAGTGTAATATCTTTTAAATTGTCTCCTTCAATGTTTGCTCTGAATGCGAGTTTCCCAGTATTTGTATCATTGCTATAATCTGCATCAACATGAAGATTTGATACATGGGTGGAAGGATGTGCACACAGTTCAACGGAACGGAAAATGCCATGTAGTCTCCAATAATCTTGATCCTCTAGCCATGATGCGCTAGAAAATTCGTAGCACGCTACAACAATACTATTTTCAGAATCTTTTAAAAATTGAGTAATATCAAATTCACTCGGCGTAAAAGAGTCTTCACTATATCCAACAAACTTTCCGTTAATCCATACATAAATAGCTGTTTGTGCTCCATGGAAGGTAATAGTAGCTTTACCTTCTTCGTTCAAAATCTGTTTAAGATTATTTTGTAAAACAAAATGTTTCTTATAAATTGCCACATGATTTAAGGAAGGAACATTTGGTGCTTTAACGTCCTCATGACCATCCCAAGGGTACTGAACGTTAACGTATTGCGGTTTTAATAGACCGTTCATCTGTAAGTGAGATGGAACTGAGATTGTTTGATATGAAGAATCTTCGTAATTTTTAATATCCTCATCTAAGTTTTCAGGGTTGAATACGCGGGAAGAAAGTAGCTTTACTTCCCACGTTCCATTAAGTGACTGTATTGGTATGGTGTCATTTATTGTGTAATGATGATGTGAATGCGCTGAAATAGTGTTAACGGCAAAAACCTGAGGATTTGTTATCCAATCAGTTTTTGCATAGTTGGAAGATATGCAAGTATATGTTGGCTCATCCCAACAAGTATTGTCATTATAAATAGATGGCCTAGCCATTACATGCTCCAAATCGTGTTAGTAAAAGTTAAGAATACGTATAGATTAATTATGCTTCTGACAGCATAAAACTGTCAGAAGCAATAAAAGCAGATTTAGCTGGTTACCCTTTTGTAGCTCCAATTGCTAAGCCTGATTGCCAGTAGCGTTGCAATGCCAAGAAGAGCAGAATCAGTGGGAATACGACTAGCAAAGATGCGGTAATGACTAGGTTTGGAATAATAGGCATATTGCCACCTTCATTGCCTTGAGCATTCCACTGTGCAAGACCTAATGCCAATGGATACCATTTAGAGTCTTTCAGCATTATCAATGGAAGGAAGTAATTGTACCAAATAGAAACAAATGCGAACAATGACACTGTTACCAATGATGGTTTCATAAGTGGTAATGCAACTTGGAAGAAAATGCGTCCTTCTCCAGCACCATCGATACGTGCTGCTTCTATAAGAGAAGTTGGAACACTTTGCCCTGAAAATGTCCACATTAAATATAGACCAAATGGGTTTAGTAGAGATGGAATTATTACAGCCCAAGGAGTGTTTGTTAAACCAAGTTGCGAGAAAATCAAGAACTGTGGAACTACAAGCAGTACTCCTGGAATTGCCATAGATCCTAAGATGGTTAGCAAAATAAAGTGTTTGCCTTTAAAATTGAGTTTTGCTAGAGCATATCCTCCCATAGTTGCAAACAATACAGAAATGATAGTGCCAATTATTGTGTATAGGACCGTATTTAGAATCCATCGTGCGAAAATGCCATTGTTATATGTAAATACCTCTACTATGTTGTCCCATAGAGCGAATGAGGATCCAAATGATAGACCGAATGTAGAAGCAAAATCAGCCTTAGTTTTTGTAGCATTTATGAATAGCCAAACAAATGGAACGAGAGCGTATAATAGATATAGATACACCCAGAATGTCATCATTGGACTCTTCTTTGGATGTTCAACAGTGTAGAACCTCGTGAGTGGAGGCATCGCTGCCTGATTATTTGATGATTTTGTTGTATTAATCATTTGTTCTTCCTTTTGGATGCTTCGTTGCATATTTCGTCTATGGTTAATCAGCGGTGACATTTTTGCGCATATTGCGAATTTGAATCGTAAATGTAACGACAATGACAATAATTGCCATAATCAATGCTGCTGCAGCAGCATATCCCTGTGAAGAGTCACCAAAAGCTAGATTGTAAATGTATAAGTTTGGTGTCCAACTGGTTGTAATGCCAGTGCCTCCAACCATTTTTGACAAAATTTGCGGCTCGTTGAAAAGCTGTACACTACCTATTATTGAGAAGATAGTAGTTATAGCCAGTGAGCCTCTAATCTCTGGAAGCTTGATATAACGATCTATTTGGCGATAGCTTGCGCCGTCAATTACAGCAGCTTCGTAAAGATCTGGTGAAATAGCCTTTAATGAAGAATAGAAGATGAGCATGTTATATCCAATAGCAGCCCAGCTAATCATTACTCCGATAGAAATCATGATAAATGAAGGAGAAAATGGATTTATATCAGTATGAGATATCTCATTAAAATTCTTGAACAGACCATACCTAGTTCCAAGGATGAACCCCCACATTAATGTGGAGATAACACCAGGAACAGCGTATGGAATGAATATTGAGATTCTGCACCAGTTTGTACCATATAGACGTTTCGAATCGATAGCAAGCGCTAGACAAATGGAAATTATTAACATTAGAGGGACTTGGATTGCTGTAAATATGAGGACGCGTGCAATACCCTGCCACAATAGTGGATCTCTCAAAAGTTCGAGATAGTTTTTTGCGCCGACAAACACGGTTCCGCCAATTAATTGGTGTCCAAAGAAACTAATGTACATCGAGTATACAAGTGGAATAATAAACACGAAGGTAAAGAGAAGCAAAAATGGAAGCACGAACATCCAACCAGCAGCTCCTTCGCGTTTAATTCCATTGCGTTGCCGTGTTAAATTCGCTCGTTTATTTTTAGAAGTGTTCAATATCATTGCTTTCCCCCAATGTAAAAACTTTTCAGTTAAATTAGGTGCTGTTGGTGTTGTAGCACCAACAGCACCTTAAATGGTAATGAGTTTATTTGCTATTATTAGTAAACATTATTTGCTTACTGTGAAGCCCTGTTTGTTTCCATAGTCGATGCACAGCTTAGCCCAGTTTTCTAGCTGAGTTTGCAGTGATTCGCCTTTGGCTACTTTTGCATAATCCATATTGTCACCATATAGATCACGCACTTTTTCCATGAACGGAAGGTACTGCCATCCTTCTCCTACTTTTTGAGCTGAATCGGCAATAGGCTCACGGTACTTCTGGTCTCCGAAGTAAGGGTCAGTAGAAGAGAGGAATTCGTTATTCTTAAGTACGGAAACATTTGGAGGGAATACTCCAGCATCAACGCGTGCTTTTACGCCTTCCTTATCGTAGGCAAGGAAGTGCAAGAATTTCCAAGCCCATTGATGATTCTTTGCTTTCGCTGGAATAGCAAAGCCAGAGCCGCCGTTTTCTGCGCTCAACTGTTCGCCCGCTTTCCATTGAGGCATAGGGGCAACACGGAAGTTTCCAGCTTGTTTTGGAGCGCGATCTTTAATGCTAGAGGTGAACCATCCTCCTATGATTTGTGTGGCAATAGTTCCATCGTTTAAAGCTCTGTTCCAATCATCGGACCAAGTTTTGATATTAGTTGCGATTAAGCCTTCCTGAATCATCTTCTGATAGTAAGATACAGCTTCCTGCATCTTTGGATCTTTTACGTTAATGTGAGCAGTGGTTCCGTTAACCTTAAATGGATGCCCTCCAGCTTGCCATACAAGGGATAGCAATGTGAAGATATCGCTTGCGTCATTTGTTATGTAGTACTTGTCTCCGAGTGCTTTTACTTTCTTAGCTGCTTGGTAATATTCTTCCCAAGTTTCTGGTACTTTGCTTACTCCTGCTTTTTCTAATATTGCCTTATTGTAGAACATAACGCTTGGGCCGTAATCCATTGGAATTGCGTATGGCTTATTGTTGAAGCTGATGTCCTGCCATGCGCCTTTCACAAATGTGCCTTTATCATTATTTGCGCCAAGAGTGCTTAAATCTACAAGTTTATTTTGAATTGCGAAATAAGGAACCGTCAAGTACTCAAATTCCATAACGTCTGGAATTCCCGATCCAGCTTGAATGGCTGTATCCAGAGCCTGATAAGCGTCTGTTACAGTTTCTACTTTAATTTTTACGTTTGGATATTTCTTTTCAAATATTGCTGCTGCTGCTTTTGTTGGTGTTGTATTACCAGTCCACACAGTGAGGTTAACAGGTGTTTTAGTATCAACTTGCGCTGATGAACTCGAGTTATTGGTGTTACCGCATCCAGCAAGCGATAGTAGAGCGGCGCTCGCTGCTGCAATGATGCCAATAATTTTCTTTCCACTATGCATGGCGCTTCCTTTCTTTGAAGCTTTACTTGTCGACTTTGACGAGTTGTGTATTGATTGCCGGCGGCATCTATGTCGTTGGAACATTCAATGTTAACTATCTTAACAAATTATTTATTTGTTGTAAAGTCCAAGAAATATACAAATACTTGTGTGTATATTGGGATGAAATTATTGTTAATAATTATGGTAATTATGCCTAGCGCGTATGTGTTACAGCTGGCTACAATGGTTGAGAGTGTACAATATAGTTTATTGTGAAATTTTGTTGTGAGTACATGTGCTGACAACATTTTTCCTGATGATTTGGCCTATTGGTGGGATGGTACGATGTAGTACTTACTTTCAGTATGCTGCAACAGCCCTATACTTGAGGAGTGTCATGTTTGGAACAACTGATGATAATGCCTTGTCTTGCTTTCTATCACCTTCTATGACAGTTACTAAAAAACATGAACCCGCTGATGTACGAATCAATAATCGCATGATGGTTTTTGGACAAATTTTTTCATCATGTCCTATGTCTAGAGCACAAATTGGTAGGAAAACTGGATTATCGCGAGTTGCTGCGTGCGAAGTCGTGTCTGACATGTTAGATAAACACTTTCTGATGGAAAATGGATATGAACAACCAACGCGACCTGGTAAAAAAGGAACTTTAGTAAGTGTAGATGATCAATATTGGAATGTGGTTGTTCTGGACTTATCAATGCCATTTTTGTTGCAAGCTGCTGTAATGAATTTACGCGGTGAAATTGTAACTAGAGTTGAAAAATCCTTTGATAAAATTACTGCTATTACGCCTGAAACTGTAATTGCTTTGGCTGAGTCACTACTTGATGGTGCCTCACATATACTTGGTTTTGGTGTTGCTGTCCCAGGTATTGTTGATGAAGATGGTGTAGTAGTTGAAACTGCGAATTTTGGGTGGAAGAATGTGCCTTTACGCAAGATGTTTCAACAACATTTTGGTAAGTTCTGTACGGTAGATAATGATGCGAATAGTGCTTTGATCGGTGAACGTTTTTGTGGAGCTGGCAGAGCAACTGGCATTTTTGTTCAAATCGCTGTTGGCGTAGGCGCAGCATTGTTAATCGATGATTCGCTCGTTTTGGGGAGTCATCATGCTGCAGGCGAAATCGGTCACGTAGTTGTTGATCCAGATGGTCCACAATGCACGTGTGGTAAGCGTGGTTGTTTAGAGACTTTTATATCTGCAGCAAACTTACGAAGAAGAATTAATGAGAATCCTTTAGACAGGACGACAATGCTACAGGAAGCAGGTCGTTCACTTGGACATGTGCTTGCTCCGTCTGTTAGCTTACTTGATTTAGATGATGTTTTTGTATACGGTTCAAAAGATATTGTTGACGATATATTTTTAGGTGCGACTGAATGTGCAATTAATGCCGAAGCCGCCTCAACATTACAAAACCATTCTATTCGTGTGCAACAATGTTCTTGCGGTGATGACATAGTTTTACGTGGTGAGAGCATTGCTGTTGTGCAGGCAGTGCTTCGAAATGCAAATGAGTATAAAAAAGTGCCCCCTGTGGGACTCGAACCCACAACCCAAGACTTAAAAGGACTCTGCTCTGCCAATTGAGCTAAAGGGGCAACAAATGCCAAGTATACTACATTTTGTAGACTAATCCAACTTATGGCTACATGTAGCGTGTGTCTTGTGGCAAGTTGCTGCAAAATTGCAGGCAAAAATCACAAATTGATCTGTCCTAATTCTTCAAGTTTTTCTTTAATCTGAGTTGCAGTCGGCTCAACCATAAAACTTCCATCGCTAAAAGTAACGACAGGAATATGCTTCTGCCCACTAATATCAATAGCCTTTTGTTCGGCGCCTTCTTCAGATTCAATGTTATGCCAAGTAAAAGCAGCATTAAACTTATTAAGCGCAGCTTTAGCTCTGATGCAATCGCCACACCAATCTGCTCCATAAACATCAATCAATGGCGAGTTTTCCATACGCAATACCCCAATTCAATTTCTGATTACAAAATTAACTTACAAAAGTATTGTATTAAAATGCTAATATTTACGTGATTTTTGCTTACTGTAGCAACAGTATTCGTTACATTCTAATCAACTGTCCCTTTAATTTCATAGTCTTTATTATATGAATATAGTTATGGATTTAGATTTGATTATATGGTCCACTGTTGGCACAGTTGTTTTAGCAGTGCTTTTAGTGACTGCGGCAGTTGTGCTGAGAATTATCAGTAAGTCGCGAGGTCCTTTAATACCTACTAGCAAAGATAATCCACTGCCTAGCGTAGCTAAAAGTGATAGCAATGTTGAGCCATCTGCGCCTGAAAACGTTGCCTCTCGAGTTACAAGATTGCGCTCTAAACTTGCTAATAGTGCGAATCCTTTTGGTCGTGCTCTGTTCAATATATTGAGCAAAGATAATCTTAGTGAAGACGATTGGCAAGATGTAGAAGATACGCTTTTAATGGCAGATGTTGGAGCACAGGCAAGTGATGAATTGGTTGAATCACTTAGAAAAGATGCTAGGATTTCTGGAACAGCAAGCGCACAAGATGTACGTGAAATACTTCGTGCAAAATTGCTGGATATCGTTGGTGCCAAAACAGATAGAAGCCTAAATGCGGATTCTTCTAAAGCTCATAAGCCAAGCGTAATCATGATGGTTGGTGTAAATGGCACTGGTAAAACCACTACTGCTGGAAAGCTTGCGCGACTAATGGTTTCTAAAAATCGTTCTGTAATATTAGCTGCAGCAGATACTTTCCGCGCTGCAGCTGCCGACCAGCTTGAAACTTGGGCAAATGCTGTAGGTGTTAAAATCGTTCGATCCGAAAAAGACGGTGCAGATCCAGCTTCTGTAGCATTTGACGGTGCCGCCAAAGCTAAGGAATCCAATTCAGATGTTTTGATTGTAGACACGGCTGGAAGGCTGCAAAATAAGGCAAATCTTATGGACGAGCTTGGCAAAATTCGCCGAGTTATTGAAAAAACTGTTCCTGTAGATGAAGTCCTTTTGGTTCTTGATGCTACAACTGGTCAAAATGGCATGGTCCAGGCAAAAGTTTTTGCTGAGGCAATTGGAATTACAGGTGTGGTTTTAACTAAGTTAGACGGTTCCGCGAAAGGCGGTATCGTGGTTTCTGTTCAAAAAGAGTTAGGCGTTCCTGTGAAGCTTGTCGGATTGGGAGAAGGTCCAGACGATCTAGCTCCATTCGATCCAGAAAGTTTTGTGGATGGAATATTGGATTAATCTATCGTAATTAGTTATTAATCACGCAGCGCCAGTTGAGTAGAATATAAAAGAACATATAAAATAGAATATTGAAGACATAACCGCCGAGGGTTGTGTATTGTGAGGTGAAAGATGACCGCAATGGATCCGCAATGGGCATTATTGGCCGCTGCTTTAGTGTTTATAATTACGCCAGGGATTGCTCTATTTTATGGCGGTCGCGAACGAGCAACATCTATGGTCAACATGATGATGCTTTCTGCTGGAGCTATTGCGGTAACAACCATAGTTTGGACGCTATGGGGATGGTCAATGGCTTTCGCTGGTAAAGACATGATTGGCGGCGTTGTGGGTGATCCTGTGAGTGGTTTGCTTCTACGTGATTCAATGGTTGCAGATCATGGAATTTTTACTTCTATGGACGCAAACACAGGCTTGTCGGGCGGAGGTATTCCAGCAGCCTTTAGATTAGCGTGCGCTGTCGTAGCGGTTGCTCTTATTACTGGTGCGTTGGCTGGACGCGTAAAATACGCAATTTGGCTTATATTCGTGGCGGTATGGGTCACTTTAGTATTTGCTCCTCTAGCGCATATGGTTTGCGGAGGGGGATTGCTTTCCCCTAATGGCGCAATATCACAAGCTTTAGGAATTCAAGTACATGATTTTGCTGGAGGATCGTTGCTGCACCTGACTGCAGCAGTTTCTGCGCTTGCAATCGTGCTAATTATTGGTGGTCATGCGCACTTCCCGTTAAAGCGATTTGTGCTTCATACCAAATCCTCTACTGTTCAAGGTAACAGTAGTAATAATTTTGAGCATAAGGGAAATTTGGTTCGTGCATTGTGGGCTGACGTTGCGAGATTTAGTAAATTAGAGACTAATACGGGTTCATCATCTTCTAAGGCAGAAGATTCTAATGGTTCTGTTGAAGCTGTTAGTGATGTTGCTGATAATTCTGTAAATGTTCTAAAACGCCATCCGCATAATGTACCGTTTGTTGTTCTGGGAATTTTTATTATTTGGTTTGGCTGGCTTGGCTTAATGATTGGATCTTCTGTAGGTCTTCCTGGAGTTGCTGGATATGCTTGGGTTTCATCCACTATTACAGCATCTGCTTCTATGCTTGCTTGGGGGGTTACAGAGCGTTTGCGTTCAGGTTGTTTTACTGCTGTTGGCGCCGCGTCTGGAATTATGGCGGGTTTGGCCGCTAGTTCTGCCGCTGCAGATGTGATTGCGCCTTTATGGGCAATGGTATTAGGAGTTATTGTTGGTGTCGTTACATGCCTTGCAACGCATTCTAAGACTTTTGCGCGTTATGATGGAGCGCTTCATGTTGTGAGCGTGAACGGCATCGCTGCTCTTATCGGTATTTTTGCAGTGGGATTGTTTGCTGATAGTAGCGGACTGTTTTGCGTTGGTGACTGGCATCAGCTTATAGCTCAGATTTGTCTACTTGTAATCACCGTGCTTTATTCCGGTGCAGTTACTGCTTTAGTTGCATTTGGTTTAGAGAAGCTTTTTGGTTGGAGAATATCGGAAGCTAAAGAGCGTAAGGGTGTTGATTTAGCAGATCAGGGTGAGCGCGCATATGACTTTTCGAGTATTGCTCAAGCTAGAGCTGGAGCTGTTGTAGAAGTTGCTGATTCTGAAGAAGGGAAAACCCAAGTGGCAGTTCTTACTCCAGTAGCTATTTCTGTTGATGAATCAGTTGTAGACGCAGATGGTGATTCTGTAGATGCAGATGGTGATTCAACGGTTGCTGGCGATAATTCAGCTCATTCTGATGATAATGTTTCTGCTCAATCGCAAGACGAAGTTGAATTGGGCGAAGAGAAGATTGAAACTGAAAATGATGGAAAAGAGTCAGAAAATTCAGAAGAATCTGATTCTAGTTCTGTGGAAAATAAGTCAGATAAATCTAGAAGTAATTCTAAGAAATCTCAAAAGAAGCAATAAAATATCAAAGTTTGTGTAAAGTAATCCCCCATTGGTGTGAATATCTCAAGATTATGACACACACGGGCTAAGTGATGTGGATAAAAACTTTGAGTTATCCACATTTTAGGCGTGTTGCTGTGTGTATCTCAAAAAGTTATACACAAATGGGGGATAACATTGTGGATATCCTGCGGATAACTTTTCCAAAAACAATTTTGATTTGCAATTGGCAAATATTTATGATAGCGAAATAAAAAGGAAAAGTCGCAAGCTACCGAACATCAGATTTAGAAAAGTAATGTAATAAGTAATAAAAATAATAGTTTTATTAAATACTTAATCTAATAAGTTTTTTCGACAGTACAATAGTGCATTATGACAATAGCCAAGAGTAACGCAGCTACCAATAGACAAGAAGATAAAGAATCTGCTATAAACAAAAAAGATTTACTAAAGCATATATTTTCTCTAGCTATTCCTACATTTGGACAGCTTATTGCAGAGCCAGCGTTTGTTTTAATAGACACCGCAATAGTAGGTCATTTAGGCAAAACGCAACTTGCAGGGCTTTCAATAGGATCAACTGTGCTTTTAACAACAACGGGACTATGCCTGTTTTTGGCATACAACACCACAAGCCAAGTCGCGAGACTATTGGGTGCTGGGAAAAATCGTCAAGGACTAAGCGTTGGAATGGACGGTCTATGGCTGGCTCTTGGGTTAGGTGTTGTTTTAACGCTTGTTTTAATGGTGTTCGCAGGTCCGCTTTGTCAAAGCTTTGGTGCAAGTGGAGATACGCTTAAAAACGCGATTATTTACACTCAAACTGTTATGCCAGGATTGCCTGCGATGCTACTAATTTACGCGGCAAATGGCATATTCAGAGGACTTAGCAAAGTAAAAATCACACTTTTTGCTGCAATAAGTGGAGCTGTGCTAAACGCTATTTTAGATATTCTATTTGTGTTTGGAATGAATCTTGGCATTTTTGGATCTGGAATAGCGACAATGATAGCGCAATGGTATATGGGTATTGTTTTAACGCTTCCAGCGATTTTTTGGGCAGCTCGCGAAAAAGCACGTTTGCGTCCGCAAGCGCATAGCATACTTAAAAGCGCTGGAAGTGGTATTCCGCTGTTTATACGCACATTGGCGTTGCGCGCGTGCATGGTTGCAACTGTTGCAGCGGCTGCTCGTCTTGGAACAAATACTTTAGCCGCATACCAAGTTGCAAATTCTTGCTGGAATTTTGTTATGAACATATTAGACGCTATAGGGATTGCTGCTCAAACAATAGTCGCCTCTGCGCTTGGAGCTGGATTATTAAAACGCGCTAACATAATCACAAAAATATGCGCACAAGTAGGAGCATTAAGTAGCGTAATCGTTGGAATTTTGATGATATTTGCAGGATGGCTACTATCCCCGTTATTTAGCCCAAACGTAGAAATACAACTTTTAGTTTCGATAGGAATGACGATTCTTGGAATTTTCTTGCCGTTATCTGGATTTATGTGGGCTTTAGACGGAGTGCTAATCGGAGCTGGAGACCACAAGTATTTGGCCAAATCGTGCTCGATTACAGCTATTGTGTACCTTCTTGCGATTAGTGCAATGTGCTTCGTAAATATAGCTTTCTGCTCTACTGACATAATTAGAACCGTGTCATTGTGGGTGGCTCTGAACCTTGTATACATTGGTGGAAGAGCTTTAGGAAATTCTCATAGGGTTAAAACAGATGATTGGATGAAGTCTGCAAGTCTGTAAGTATGTAAATATGTGAAATATTCAAATATGTGAAATATTCAACTTGCGACTTGTGTTGGTTTATATCAACTTTTGTTGGTGTGCTCCGTGCGGGCGTTTATACTCGATTCTATGGCAGGTAATGATATGTGGAAGTCAAGTAGAAATGACGCAAACCAGTCAGGCAACGCATCATATAACAGTATTTTGTTTGACAAGGTTCCGCCTCACGACGAAGACGCGGAAATGGCCGTTTTAGGTGGAATGCTAATGAGCAAAGATGCCATTGGCGAAGTTTCGCAAATCCTAGAAACAGCAGACTTTTATGTGCCAAAACACCAAACAATTTACGACGCGATCATAAGCTTATTTTCTGGTTCACAACCAGTAGATGTTGTTTTAGTCGCAAACGAGCTTCTAAAAGACGAAAACCTGGAGAAAATTGGTGGAGCAGACTACCTGCATAGTCTAGTTGCATCAGTTCCAACAGCTGCAAACGCGTTATATTACGCGGATATTGTACACAAAAATGCGATTTTGCGAAATGTGATTGCTGCTGGAACAAAGATTGCGCAAATGGGGTATTCTGCCACGGGAGATCAAGCAGAAGACGTTGTAAATCTTGCACAATCCGAAGTTTACGAGATGAGTTCTGGCAAAGTTCACCAGGATTATTCTGCTATTGGTCCTGTTGTTCAAGATGCTCTCGAACAATTAGACAAGTTGCAAAGTAACGAGATTGAAAAAGGCGTTCCAACAGGATTTAGAGATATTGACGACATGACGCAAGGCTTGCAACCAGGGCAAATGGTAGTCGTAGCTGGTAGGCCTGCAATGGGAAAGTCAACTCTTGGAATCGACTTTGCGCGTTCTGCAGCGTTGCATCACAATATGACAACAATCGTGTTCTCGCTAGAAATGAACAAATTGGAGCTTGCTCAAAGAATAATTGCAGCCGAAACGGATATTCCAATGACGGCAATGCATCGCGGAACTTCAGAAGACATTACAACAGATAGATGGACTAAGCTAAATGCGTTTTGGTCAAAAATGAAAGACGCTCCGCTTTTTATAGACGATAGCCCAAATATGAGTCTTATGGAAATTCGCGCAAAATGCAGGCGACTAAAGCAAACGAACGATCTAAAGTTGGTTGTAATCGACTATTTGCAACTTATGACTTCTGGAAAGAAAGTCGAATCGAGGCAGCAAGAGGTCTCGGAGTTTTCGCGTGCATTAAAGCTTTTAGCAAAAGAGCTAGAAGTGCCAGTTGTTGCGCTAAGCCAGCTAAACCGCGGACCAGAAATGCGAAACGATAAAAAGCCTCAGCTTTCAGATTTGCGCGAATCGGGATCTATTGAACAGGATGCTGACGTTGTGTTTCTTGTGCATAGACCTGATTTTTACAACAAAGAAGATCGTCCAGGCGAAGCAGACATTATTATGGCAAAGCATCGTAATGGTCCTACAGAAACATTTAATCTAGCTTTTCTTGGAGCAACGTCTAAGTTTAAAGATATGCCGCAAGGATACCAGCCGCAATCATATTCGCAAGGTAATGATGCTCAAGGTTATGATTCGCATCAGTCTCAGGCATATCAGCAGTAGAGTTAATAGGGGGATTGATGATCGTCAAAAATAAAGTGGTAAAACGCTGTTGTTTTGGATTCATAATGCCAGCTGTAGGGAAACTGGTTAGGATGATTTCGCGCGCGACAAACCACGGAGGAAGTGCTTTACCAGGCAAAGTTGTGGAAACACTAGACCCTGGGTTTTTGGCTAGAACGCTAGGAAAATTACCTTATGGTGTTGTGTTAATTTCTGGAACTAACGGTAAAACCACTACAACTCGCATGGTTGCGTCTATGCTTAGAGATGCTGGATTGCGCGTGTTTACAAATCCTACGGGATCGAATTTTACACGCGGAGTTGTAGCAGCATTGGTGCAAGAAATGCCTGTTTTTGGCACAAAGTTAGATGCGGATATAGCTGTTTTAGAGCTTGATGAAGCTTATGCGGTGCATTTTGTAAATCAAATAAAGCCGCGCTATTCGCTTCTTCTAAACGTTATGCGAGATCAGTTAGATAGATTTGGCGAGATTGACACTACAGCTAAATTGTTGAGCAATGTTGCGCACGCAACTAAGCGAGTAGTTGTGTTAAATCGCGAAGATTCGCGAATTTTTGCGCTTTCTAAAGATGTTTTGCCGTCTTGTAAGGTAAAATATTTCGGTTTGGACGAATCGCTAAGAAGCATGTTTCCAACTGACGACGATTTGCATAGTGATTTGTGTGGCGATTTTAATGGCGATTCGCGTAATCTTCCGCATGCAGATGTTGTTTTGGCAAAAGTTGCAGATAATAAAGCCGATTTTTTGATTGATGGGCATAGAAAAACCACTAGCGTTAAGCTGCGAGGCGTGTATAACGTTTTTAACGCGGCTGCTGCGTCTACGATTGTGCGCGCTATTTTGGCAGATGCTGCTAAAAAAGATGCAACACTCGCAAAATTCGACGACGATGCGCTTATGGAATCTATTTCTCGCGTAACGCCAGCATTTGGTCGAGGCGAAGTAATCGAAGTTAACGGCGCTCCTGTGGAGCTTGTTCTAGTGAAAAATCCTATTGGATTTAGACTTGCGCTCGCTTCGGATAAGACTGCAAATCATGACACAATGATTGCGATTTGTGACGAATACGCGGATGGGCGAGACATGAGCTGGCTGTGGGACGTTGATTTTACATGCTTTAGTGGCACTGGAGTCACTTGTGTTTCTGGCACGCGCGCGTGGGATATGGCTTTGCGTTTACAATACGACAAAGTTGCCTCTAGAAATGTGAACACTGATTTAGAAGAAGATGTTAAAACCTTTGTAAATGGCGATTTTAGTAGTGATGCTAAAAATGCTAAGCGCATATATTGCACATACACTGCTATGCTTCGCGTGCGATCTACGTTGGGGCAAATCGCAAGCGTTAAAGACGTTGGAGTTGGAAAGTAGCAAGAAAGTAGTCGTCATGAATGATATGAGTGATGTTAATTATATTAGTCAAGCGAATGCTACTAATAAAGCCGAAAATCGTGTATTAGATATTGTGTCGCTGTACCCGAAAGACATGAATATTTACGGTGACTATGGCAATGTACTTACGATTATGCGTCGAGCGGAATTGTACGGTTACAAGCCTGTGCTTCACGAGTACAACGTTGGCGATGATTGGCCAAAGCGAGTAGATATGGTTCTTGGTGGCGGTGGTCAAGATCATGGTCAAAGTAGAGTTACGGATGATTTATTTGCGCGCGCGGGCGCGATTCGCGAGCTTGCAAAAAATGGCGTTCCAATGCTTATGATTTGTGGGCTTTACCAGCTTTTTGGAGAGTACTTTGAGACTATTGAAGGCCAAAAGCTTAAAGGCATAGGCATACTCGGAGAGCATACGGTTGGTCAAGACGTGCGCATGATTGGGAATCTTGTTGAGCATAGCCGCGATTTTGGAGATATTGTGGGATACGAGAACCATTCTGGTCGCACAAGTTTGGAGAGTGGTACGCAGCCACTCGGCTCAGTTGATGGCGAAAATTGCGGAAATAACGGCGAAGATCATACGGAAGGTGCGCGCAAATACAACGTTATCGGCACTTATATGCACGGATCAGTTTTGCCAAAAAATCCGCGTTTGTCTGACTTTTTAATTCGTACAGCTGCGCAGAATCGTTACGGAGAATTTGCACCAAAGCAGACTAATGCTCAGCGCGCGGAGCTTGAAAAATTGGACGAATTGGCAAATCGCGCTCGCGAAGTGGCAGTAACTCGTCCGCGCTAAATACAAAATAACCTGCTGAAAATCGCAAAGTGTTGCAAAACAGCAGGCTATTTTGTGGTTTTAAATTCTAGTTTTTGATTCTAGTTTTCGTTTGATTCGGTTAGTAACTATTAATCAATTAAACCATACAAGCGATCGCCAGCATCGCCAAGACCAGGAACGATATAAGCCTTGTCGTTTAAGTGCTCATCAACAGCGCAAACAACAACCTTAAAGTCAATAGAAGGATCAATCTCCTTCTCCAGGCGTTCCAAGCCTTCTGGAGCTGCCAAAATGTTAATAGCAGTAACATCCTTAGCGCCGCGCTCAGCCAAATAGTGCGTAGCCGCAATAAGAGTGCCACCAGTGGCAAGCATTGGGTCCAGTAAGAAGCACTGACGACCAGTCAAATCTTCTGGCAAACGGTTAGCATAAGTGACGATGTCGAGCGTCTGCTCATCGCGCTTCATACCAAGGAATCCAACCTCAGCGGTTGGAAGAAGGCGAGTCATGCCGTCAAGCATACCCAAACCTGCGCGCAAAACTGGCACAACCATTGGGCGTGGGCGGTTCAAATGCTTGCCAGTCATCTTGCAAATAGGAGTTTCAATCTCGCGATCGCTAACTTCCAAATTGCGGGTTGCTTCGTATGCTTCGAGAGTTACCAATTCGGAAACTAACTCGCGGAAAATGTTAGAAGGTGTATTCTTATCACGCAAAACGGTGAGCTTGTGGTCCACCAGCGGATGATGTAAAACATGAAGATCCATACCTTCTAGATTAGTGCAAGTGCGGCATGTTAAGCTATCGGCGTGCCGTGACTATTTAGAAAAAATATAAACAAGTGTTAATGAAGGTTGAATTTTGTGAATTGCTGGAAAATTAAAACATACTTAAAAACGCTGACTTGCGAAAGCGCCTGTCGGCGCAAACGCCGCTCGCAGCGGCAAAAAATGGAGCCCGGGGCTTAAACACAAGCCAGCGTCACTTCCCGAGTATACATGCTTTTAGATTTCAGCGCGCCGCGCTGTTGTATAACAAATAAACGCAGTGTGATAACAAATAAACTAATCGAGTTTTCCAAGTCTCCACAATTTAGCTCCATTAGCGAAGCATAAGGAAAGTGCATGCATGTTTGCGGATTTGTGCAAAACGCTAGCAAGAAGCTGTGAATCATCTCTTTTGGAATCGTTCATCTTCTGTGTTAATTTTTTCGCGTAAGAACGCATTCCGCACGAAATAATCGCAGTAAACGCAGAAGCTCGATATAGAGCAACAGCAAAATCGCCCGTGAAAGCACCAGAAAGAATAGAATCCGCGAGTCGCGCAATATCTTCTCCTGTAGGAGCTTCGTCAATTCCAGTAATTGCGGAAGCACTAGTTGCAGAAGGTTCTCCAAGATTCCAATACTCCGCATATGCTTCTCGCTGCTTACGCAAAGACTCCCGAAGCAAATATAGCCTAAAAAGCATTCCAGGGAGCGAATCAGGTTGCGCTTGACTCCACAAGTCTGCGATGACCTCAATACCCTCATTCTCAACCAAATTCAGTACGCGTTCCACAATCTCTGGAGATTGTGTTTTATGCACGCGGTTAAGCAGAACTGCTGCTGAAGTGTGGCTGATTTCGTTTACAATTTGTGGATCTGTGCCGCCTTCAATTTGCGCGAGCATTGCAGGATCCATTTGTGCAGGTCTGCTTGGGCGACTTGCACCTATTGGACTTGGCATAAAAGCAGATCTGCTCGAATGGATAGAACTCGATTGTGAATTAAGGCTAGTAGACAATTGGTAACACCTTTTCAATATCAATAATGCGAGCGCCTTTAGAAGTATTGCTAATATGCAAAACTATTGCGCTACCAGTAGGCATGTATGGAGATTTTTGGCTAAGTATACGTTTATGCGCTCGCGGTTTTGTGATTCCTCGCAAATAGTCAAAGAAAGTGCCGATAATAGGGCGATGCAAACACATAACTATTGAATTGTTAATATTTGCTTCTGTGTTTTGTGTGTTTTGTGCGTTGCAATCAAGATTTTGTATTTCACTTATAAGAACAGATAATGTAGATTTTGGTTTATTCTCATGATGATCTTCAGTAAGTTCCGCAATCTGTTCTATAGAAAGAGAAGAATCGTGTGCAAAAGTTGCAACAGTTTCCACGCAACGTTTCCAAGGTGACGAGACAATTCGATTTGGAGCATAGCAAGCAAGCTCACGACCTAGAGCGTAGGATGCTGCAGATCCAAGAGGAGTGATTGGACGAGTTGCTTCGCTGCCTTGCCATGATTTACGTGATTCAGCTTTTCCATGTCGTACTAGTATCAATGTCTTATATTCAGTTTGACCATCGTGTAGCTTTTCAAGAAAAGCATCTAAAACTTTTCTATCGCTATCGTGTGTGAGTTTTTTGCGAGCTTTAGAAGGAGTAAGCCATATAACATTGCCAATTTCAGTAGGTTTTGCTGGTTTTATTGGACCAAATGCTGGTAGTCGCTTCATTGCGGCATTCTCGTCTATTTCGCGCATCATCCAGTAGTGAATTCGCTTAACTACTTCTGTTTTGTTGTTGTTTTGTGAACTGTTTTTCGCACCGCTTTTTGAGATTGATTTTTTGCCTTCGTTTTCAAGCGGATATTCTATTTGTGCAATGTGAGGTCCTAGTGTTACTGCGTAGCCTGTTTCTTCCCCAACTTCGCGCACAGCTGTGTGACGATGCGATTCTTTTGGCTCATTCTTTCCTTTTGGCCAGCTCCAATCGTCATATTTAGGACGGTAGACTAGGCAAAGCTCAAAGTCGTCATCGCTTATCATGTTCGCTTGATTGCTTGTTTTTTTCAAGTCACTTGTGTTTGAGCTGTCTATTGTATTTCGCTTGCGATAAATAATTCCGCCAGCCGCCTCAACGTATCGCGTCGTTACTACACTCATATTCACTATTTTAGCGGTTTTCTTTCGCAACTTTTAGTTGTGCCTGGTTATTTATTACGATTCGTTTATTCGCTTATTTGGTTAGAGTCAATTTAGTTGCTGGTTTTCGCATATTTACGTTGCTTACGTTTATCACAGTCATGATAGTGATAAAAGCGCTGTGACTGTCATTTTAACTTCCGTGACTGTGATAATTCACTCCATAGACGTGATGACTCATCAATATTGCGCCATCATCTCACCCACATCTAGATTATTGCTGTTAATAACAGTAATGAAGACATATGTAGTTACATCATTAATTCACAATTTTTCTGACAAATCTATTCCTGATACACGCTTGCATTCATTTAATATTGTTTCTACTATTTCTGGAACATCTGTCCAAGGAGCGTAGTTTGACTTTTGAGTTACTGAAGGGTGATTTTTGCGATTTTCTATCTGTTCGGTTTGCATATGCTGCTTTGCGTTTTTAAAAGCATTCTTATAGTTTCCAGTTAATTTTTCTAATTGGATATGCTTATTTTTATTCCCAGTAGTGTTGTGAAGTAGCCCAAGTTCTTTTGCTTCTTTTTGGCAATCTCGCGTTTCTGTGCAAGAAAGAGGACAGCTTTTTATATGGTCAATAAGCCATACTTCGAAGCAAGGGTTGGAAATTACTAATTTTATCTTCCCACAAGTTGAATCCGACTTAGATTGAGCTTGTTGAATTTTTTCTCCAAATTCATCAACGTCTGTTACAACCCATACCAGTGTAAACGGATTGTAGTTTTCTTTTTTCGCTTCTTTGCAGTCTAATCTCTCAAGTTTAATCGCATAATTTGTTAAAGTGAGTGGATCTACGCCCTCTTTTTCTATGTTAATTGATTTATGAATATCCCATGATGTAGCACAATATTTACTTACTTCTGATTTTATATAGCTAAAATACTCAAACTCTGTAACTACACCGCCACAAACAATGAGGAATCTTTTATTTCGTTTCGACTGTTTCTTTGAACGGCCGTGTGATGGAACATGAACCATAGCCCGCTCCTCATGAATACTAGTGTTTTATATCGTTTTGAATACTGGTAGTGTTTTAGCTTCTGTTAGTATTTGTAAGTATTTCCGCAAAAACATCATATAGAGACGGTTGTGGCGCTGAGACATATATGTTGTGTTGATAGTTTTTACCAAAGTTTACATTGCGGTTTTCCCATTCCGTAAGTGGATGTAGTGAAGATTCGCCTAATGTATTTTTCTCTATAAACCAAATTTGATCTCTGTCGAGAATAGTTTTGTCGGTTCCAGAATTACTAATAAGACTTAAATCGTGAGTAGTAAAAATTAATTGCGATTGGTTAGGATTCGTTTCTGGATTACTGTAAAGCTTGAGTATTTCAGACACGAATTGCATGCTTAGACTTGTGTCGATTTCATCGATTAGAAGTATGGAATGTTTTGATAATGCATCTATAACGAAAGCAAATAGCAATAATGCTGTTTTAGTTCCTAAAGATTCAAAATCTTCAGGAAGTTGGCAATCTTTTTGACCAGAATGTGTAAACATTAAACGTGAAACACTGAATTTTTGCAATTTTTCAGCGTTTTCAGAAGTGTTATCTGTAAGTTTATTGTTGTCTCCGTCAAGTTCATTAAGAAGATTTGCGAGTCTCGCTAGTTTTTCTGATTGTTTAGCATCTAGCTGTTCGGATTGGACTGTTACACCTTTTAATCCTAAATCTGCATATTTTAGCAACTTGCTAATGTTGGATGCAAAATCTGGATTTTCTTGTAAAACTGTTATCAAATTATTGGAATACTTATCAAAGTCAACTGTTTTGCATTGCTGTGTAGAAGTTATTTCTTCGTATGCAGCTTGCAATGCTTGTACACCTGATGCTGCAGCTGCAGATAGAAATAATGCGTTGTCTCTCGTAATTTTTTCTACAGTTTTTCCTATGGTTTTTAGATTTGAGCCAAATCGCATTGGTTTGCCATGCTCTCGTTCAAACAGCACAGTTTTTCTGTTTGTTGTAGAGCGGAAAAGCCATAGTACCTCTTCAATAATGTAGTTATTATTGAAGGTGAACCAATATTTATACCTGTTTTTATCTCTTGCAATAAATTCTATAAAGAACGTTGAAGGTTTATTTTCAGACTCTTTATTCAAAAGAAAAGGAAGTGCATTTATTTTTGAATTTGAGTTGCCGCTTTTGAAGCTTCCTTCCACAAAATTTTTTAAGAATGCTATGCATTTTAGCAGATTTGTTTTCCCTGAGGCATTTCCTCCGTAAATGGCTGCAAGAGTTGATACATCTGGATGGGACCACGAACTGTTTTTTGCATGTACGGTTCTTTGCATGCTGAATTGTTGCGATTGACGAAAACTTAGCGCGTTTTCTACGCTAAAATTAAGCAACATAGTGGTCTCCAGTGCTAAGTTTGCTATTTAACCAAAAATAGCATCAATTTTTTGATTATTATCTACTATCTACAGCGATATATCTTATATAAGAATATCGTAAAATATCATATTTGCAATCTACAAATAGTTTTTTGTATAAAATGTACATAAAAGTAGTTGAAAATTTAAAGAATAAGATTATTGTTCTCGCGCGTGTAATTGACTTGTACTAAAACATTGGCAACACTAAATTCCCAAACTTACAAAAACTGGCAAATTATGGCGTAAAAAACATGCCAAAACTGGCAAATAATTGCTCAAAAAACCTCCTAAAACTGGCAAATAATGCTATAATCGTTGTAATATCAACATTAAAAAGAGTAAGCCATGGAACGACTAGCATTACAAAAATTAATCGCCTGGAATAGCAAGCCGAATCGCAAGCCGCTAATAATATGGGGTGCGCGCCAGGTTGGCAAAACGTATCTAGTAAAAGAACTTTTTGCGGAAAAATATTATAAAAATAGTTATATTTACATCGATCTTAAAAAAGAAGATGAGGTTCGTAACTTTTGCGAAAGCACAGCAAACGCAGAAAAGATTATAGAATACTTGTCTTTGCGATTTTTCAAGGCTATAGATGAAGGCACTTTGCTGATTTTTGACGAGATCCAAGAATGCCCAAATATTATTTCGTCGCTTAAATATTTTTGCCAAGATTTTAGAAAAATTCACGTAATTGCAACGGGTTCAATGGTGCGAATTAAATTGCATCGCGAAGCTCACAAGCAAAATTCGTCGAAATCAGCAGTTGGTCAATTCCTCTTTCCAGTAGGCAAAATTGACCAGATAACAATCTATCCAATGACTTTTGGTGAGTTCCTACTAAACAATAATAGTCTTCTATATTCAAAGGTGCGCGAAGCCTATGATTCTAAGCAAGCGCTGCCTACAGAAATACACAATCTTGCGTTAAATGAGGTTTATAAATATTTGCTGATTGGGGGTATGCCAGAAGCAGTACAGGCATACATTGAACGTAAAGATTTACTAGAATCGCGTGAGATTTTGCGCTCGCTTTATGACAATTATCTTGCAGATATGGAGTTGTACCAAGCAAGTAGCGAATCGATTTTAAGATCTCGACTTTTATTTGAGAATATTTTCAGAGAGCTTAACAAGGAATCAAAAAACTTTTCAGCTGGTCTTATTAAAAAAGACAGTAGAACTAGAGATTTTGCGACGTCCATTCAGTGGCTGCTTATGACTCATATTGTTAATCAGTCATTCCAACTCAAAGAGCATATAACCACGCCGCTTATGCAAGAAAACGAAAGTAATTTCCGACTATTTTTGTGCGATATTGGCATGTTCTCATATCAAAGCGGAGTTAATGCAGCATCTTTTATTTCAAACGAAAGAGACAATACGCTATCTGGTATTTTCTTCGAAAATTACGTTGCAAACGAACTTAGCGCAAATGGTTTAAAACTGTTTTATTGGCGCGGAAAATCAGATTCAGAATTGGAATTTATAATTGAATCAAATAACAAACTTTTTCCGATTGATGTTAAAAAAGGCAGAGGAACTCTTAATTCTCTAAATAAGTTTGCAATGCACAACAAGTTTGAGTTTGCAATAAAAGTTTCTAAAAATAATTATGGCTATGATGCAAATCAGAAAATCGCGACTATGCCATTTTATTTTATGACGTTCGTGGCTAGCGATTTGGCTGAGGGAACGCTTGAGATTTAGTCAGATTAGAAGGAGCAATAAATACAACAAGAGCCAGAATCATATTTCTGAATCTGGCTCTTTGCCTATTGTTTATTAGTTACTCGCAATCAGTTCACACCTCGAGGTTTGCGTGTGTGAGTATGAATTAGATATTCCTGACTGTCGACTAGAGGACGACCTTCGGAATCGCGAGAATGTAGCGTGTATGTGCCATCTCCATCCATCCACCAAGAAACTGTTGAATCAGCCATTTGCAAATCAATGTATTGAATCAACGCCTCCACCTGGTCTGGAGCGCTTATGCGAACCAGTGTTTCAACGCGGCGATCAAGATTTCGATGCATCAAATCGGCCGAGCCAATCCACACTTCTGGGCCACTTGCAGGACCATCGCCAATTTGCGGACCGCAAGAATTAGCAAAAGCATAGATTCGGCTGTGCTCAAGGAATCTGCCAAGAATAGAGCGAACTCGAATATTCTCGCTCAATCCTTCAATGCCAGGCTTTAGCGAGCAAATTCCGCGCTCAACAATGTCAATCTTTACTCCAGCTTGAGCCGCGCGGTACAAAGCGTCAATCGTCTTTTCGTCAACAACAGAATTGACTTTAATCTTAATCCACGCTTCTTTTCCAGCAAGAGCCGCTGCCTCTTCCCTGCGAATTCGCTCAATAATGCCCGTTCGAACTGTGCGAGGAGCCACAAGCAAGCGATGGAAACTAGACTTTGGAGCGTAACCCGAAAGCTGATTAAACAAGCGAGTCAAATCTTGACCAACTACAGGATCGCAAGTAAGCAAGCCCAAATCTGTGTAAAGGCGAGCCGTCTTAGGGTTATAGTTGCCAGTACCAACGTGGCAATAGCGGCGCAATCCTTCGGCTTCTTGGCGAACCACAAGCGAAAGCTTGCAATGCGTCTTCAATCCAACAATGCCGTAAACAACGTGAACGCCTGCGCGCTCAAGCTTACGCGCCCAAGCGATGTTAGCGTCCTCGTCGAATCGCGCTTTAATCTCAACAAGCGCAAGAACCTGCTTGCCAGCGTGTGCTGCGTCAACAAGAGCGTCAATAATTGGCGAATTGCTAGACGTGCGATACAGCGTTTGCTTAATTGCAAGCACCTTTGGATCTGCCGCCGCTTGCGCCAAGAACGCCTGAACAGAAGTAGAGAACGAATCGTAAGGGTGATGAAGCAAAATATCATGCTCGCGAATCGAAGCGAAAATATCTTGCGCATGGCTAGTTTCAACTTCTGCAATTTGGCGATTTGTAGTAGGAATAAACGGACGATACTTCAAATCTGGGCGATCCAGCGCTTGCAACTCAAAAAGAACCGTCATATCTAGCGGCGAAGGCAAACGATATACTTCTTCTGGGCTTACGCGCAACTGATTAGCCAGCAACTGAGACAAGAATGGGCTAGCTTCGTCGGAAATCTCAAGACGAATAGGCGGCCCAAAACGACGACGCAAAAGCTCCTTTTCCATAGCGTTGAGCAAGTTTTCTGCATCGTCTTCCTCAACGTCAATATCTTCGTTACGCGTAACGCGGAAAGATCGCGCTTCTTTAATAATCATGCCTGGGAAAAGCGATTCCAAATGTGCTGCAATCAACTTTTCCATAGGAATAAAGCCGTAGCGCTCTTCGCGACCCTCTTCGTCGGTTAAATCGTCAACTGGAACAAGACGATTCAAATTATCTGGAATCTTTACGCGAGCAAAATGCGATTTTCCAGAATTTGGATTCTCTACAATAACAGCCAAGTTAATAGACTTGCCAGAAATATATGGGAACGGGTGTGCAGGATCCACTGCAAGTGGCGTTAATACTGGGAAAACCTGCTTGCGATAATAGTCTGAAAGTCTATCTTTTTCGGATTGCGTAAGCTTGTCCCAACTGAGCATAACAATGCGCTGCTTAGCAAGCTCTGGCAAAATGTGGTCAATAACATAATGCGCATGCTCATCTTGACGACGATGCGTAACCTCGCTAATCGCGCGCAACTGCTGACGCGGGCTAAGCCCACTTGCAGCGGTTACTGCGATTCCTGAGTCGATTCTGCGCTTTAAGCCTGCAACTCGGACCATAAAGAACTCGTCTAGGTTGGAAGCAAAGATGGCTGCAAAATTAGCGCGTTCAAGAAGTGGTAAATCAGTATTTTGCGCTAACTCAAGCACGCGACGATTGAACTTTAACCAGCTAAGCTCGCGGTCAAAGAAGCGATCTTTTGGCAACGGTAGCTCGCCCTCACGAGCTTCACGCTTTTCTGCCTTTTCGTCTTCGGCGATGTGCTCTGCAATTTGACCGCGCAGAATCGCCTTTGAGGGAGCGTCAAAAATTTGTACCATACTCCGTAATTGTATGCGCTGTAAGGGAAGTGCGCGACTGAGTGTCGGCAGCTGCGCGTGCTCGACACGCCGATAATTGCAATATGTGAACGCATCTGAACATGACAACCATTGCATATTCACAAAATGATGCAAAACCATCTATTTTTTATGTGCGAATGAACACTAATTACAATATGCGAACAAAGATGATTTTGTACTTTACTAAAGAACAAAAAACAGTAATAATAAGAATCACAAGAACAAATTAAAAGAGCGGTAGACCACAGAAAATGTATGGATGTTAGATTCCAATTACGTTGGACGGATACATAAGACTTTACCGTTGCAACGAGGATGTTGTGCAGATAGAACCGCTGAAGATTGTTTTTGTAAGTAAGAGGCTCGCCAGTGTGGCGGGCCTCTTTTGATATATGACTATTTGATATTTACTCGCAGTGTCGTGTTCATAGGGGAAACTATCAAAGAATAATTGTTGGAATAATAATTGCTGGATTCATTTTCTTAGCTTCTTTGAAAATGAGATGTGGTACAAAAGCAAAAGCAGCAAAACAATTAAGAAGGATCGAAGGACCATGCAACACTCATTTACAGTAATGTTGGCAGCTGAGTTTATTGGCACTGCCATTCTTATGATTTTTGGCAATGGAGCCGTTGCCAATGTTGAACTTAAAAACACTAAAGGTCATCACGCAGGCTGGCTAAACATTGCTATGGGCTATGGTTTTGGCGTTATGTTCCCAGTGCTAATGTTCGGTGGAATTTCTGGCGCGCACATAAATCCTGCTATGACAATTGCGCAAGCTGTTTGCGGAATGTTCCCTTGGGCAAACGTACTTCCGTATATTGTGGCTCAGCTTTTGGGTGCATTGGTCGGTCAGCTTATTGTGTACGTAACTTATTTGCCACATTACAACGAAACCGAAGAGCCAGAGGCTATTCTTGGCACGTTCTGCACTACGGATGCTTACAATAACAAGCTTAACTACTTCCTAAACGAATTCTTTGGCACGCTCGTGCTTGTTTTGGCTGCGCTTTGCTGCCTTACTTCTCCTTGGGGAGAGAAGAATTTGGCTGGAGCATCAATCGTAGTCGGCTTTGTTGTTTGGGGATTGGTGACTTCTATGGGTGGTCCGACTGGTCCTGCTTTGAATCCTGCTCGAGACCTTATGCCGCGTTTGCTCCACACCATTTTGCCTATTCCACACAAGGGTTCTTCTCGTTGGGGCGAGGCGTGGATTCCAGTCGTAGCCCCTATTGCCGGCGCAATCTTGGGCGTGCTTATGTTTAAGTCGCTATTTGCATAAAACAGTTGCTTTTAACTGTTATTGATTGTGATTAATTGCGGTTGTAAGAAGCGCGTGATGCTAGTATGAATGCGTTACGCGCTTTTTATTTTGCAAGTTTATGTTTTGCAAACTTGTGCTTATTAAGAAAGATTTTAAGAAAGATATTAGAAAGACGAAATCATGTTTTCTAAGTCACCTATTGCAATTGGTCGTTTTGCGCCGACTCCTTCTGGGCGTATGCATATTGGCAATATGGTAGCAATGTTGGCTGCTTGGCTTTCTGCAAAGTCGCAAGGTGGAAGCATGATTTTGCGTCTGGAAGATCTCGATATTGCTAGAATGCCAAAAGATGCAAGCGCGCGAGTGATTGACGATTTGAAGTGGGCTGGGCTTGATTGGGTTGGTGAGCCGACTTATCAGCATGAGCGCACTGCACTCTACCAAGAAGCTCTTGATGCGTTAGAATCTTTGCAAGACGGAGACGGGAATTCCCTGATTTACCCGTGTTTTTGCTCGCGTTCCGATATTCGCGCGATTGCAGCGCCGCAAGAAGGCGACGGCTTTATACGCTACCCAGGTACGTGCAGAAATCTTCGCAAAAATGCGCAAGGCTTGGCGCAAATCGAAAAGCGTTTGCAAAATAATCAACAACATTCTTTGCGGCTTGCTGTTCCTTCGGCTGATTCGAGGGAGGCAAATATTGATTTTGAAGACGCGATTTTTGGTGCGCAATCTTTTAATATTGATCGCGACTTGGGGGATATGGTGATTCGTCGCGCGGATGGCGTTTTTTCTTACCAGCTTGCGGTTGTTGTTGACGATGTTTTGAGCGGAGTAAACGACATTGTGCGCGGACGCGATTTGCTTCGTTCTGCTGCGCTTCAAATTTGGATTGGTGAATTGCTGGAAAAATTGGGATTTTTTGCGGCTAACGGCGTGCATTATGTGCGTCCGCAATTTGCGCACTTGCCACTAATTGATAACGCTCAAGGCGAGCGACTTGCCAAAAGTAAACATTCGCTTGATGTTGGCGCACTTCGAGAAGCTGGTTGGAGCGCCGAGCGCATGATTGGCTATTGCATGTATCTTTTGGGATACAAGAACCCTGGGCAAACTCGCCCAGTAGATATGAGCGCTGCAGATGCGCTCGCTTTGTTTGAAAGCGACGAAACGCCGTGGGATTCTGTTCGCGCAAACCTAGCAGACAAATCCGTGCCCTTCCTTGACTAAACTATGTATTTAGAATGATAGATTGGGGTAATAAATGGCATACATGACGCAAAAAGATTTAGCGAATACTTGGGTCGATTGTGTTCGTGCGCGTCAAATTGCCGACGGTGTGCACAGTGTGCAAGACGCCATTGCTCAAGCCGAATCGCATTATGGGTGCAAATCTGAGTCGGTTACGCTGCTTGCTGCAACTAAAACGCGAGATGTTGGCGAAATTATGGCAGCGCTTAAAGCTGGAGTGCGCGTAATTGGGGAAAATCGTCCGCAAGAAATTGTCGCAAAAGCCGAAATTTTACGCGTGGAGTCCTCTAAAGAAGGCTTAAATGTTGGTGTAAACGGCGAAATTCCGCTCTATTTAATAGGTCAGTTGCAAAGCAATAAAATAAACAAAGTTTTGCCGCTTGCAAATGGGATTCAGTCGGTTGACAGCATTGAGCTTGCGCAAAAAATATCTGCTCGCGCGCAAAATTTGGGACTTTGCACAAACGTTATGTTGGAAGTGAATGTTTCGGGAGAATTTACGAAATCCGGATGCGCGCCAGAACGTGCGATTGACGAAGCTCTCGCTATATCTAGCCTGCCTGCGCTTAATTTGCACGGATTTATGACACTTGGAGCGCGCGTGGATGATGAAAAAATAGTGAGAAGTGGTTTCGCAAAATTGCGAGAAATTAGAGATTGCGTGAGTGAACAACTCGCGCAAGATCATGATGGAAACTCTACAAAATTAGAGCTTTCAATGGGAATGTCTGGTGATTTTGCGTGGGCGATTGCCGAAGGTTCGACGATGGTTCGAATTGGTTCGGCAATCTTTGGCCCGCGCGCATTTGTATAGTATTAAGTTTTGTCTAGCTTCTGATTTTTATCTTTTACTTTTATTACCGTTACGCATGCATAATCACATTGCGCAGCGAACCAATACCATCTACATGCACAATCGCTTCGTCGCCAGCGTGCAAAGTTCCTGCTGGATACGGCGTTCCTGTCAAAATCACATCTCCTGGAAGAAGAGTTGAGAAGCTTGAAATCGCAGCGATTTGCTCTGGAATACTGTGAATCAATCGCGCTGTGGTGCCGCTCGCCTCTGGCACATCTTTTCCATTAAGCGTAAACGAGATATGCGCGTCTCGCCAATTTAGCTCGGTTGTAATCCATGGACCAAGTGGGCAAGACGTGTCGAATCCTTTTGCGCGCGTAAACATTGGATCGCTGCCTGCGCAATCACGCAAAGTCACGTCATTTACGCAAGTAAAGCCAAAAACGTAGTCCATTGCCTTATCGACCGACACATTCTTGGCGATTTTGCCCATAACAACAGCCACTTCTGGCTCAAAATTCATATCGTTTGAAAAAGCAGGAATAACAATTGGGTCGTCTGGGCCAATTACAGATGTGCTCGGCTTTGTAAAAATCACCATGTCTGCTGCCGTGTGACTTGACAACACAGCAGAAGATGCGCGCTCTTCAGCAGAACGCGTATCGTAGTTTTTTGCCAATCCGTAGACTTTTGAAGGAATTACCGGTGCAAGCAGGCGCACGCCATCGGCGTCTAACTCGTAGCGCTTACCTGTTGGTTTAACTCCTTGAGGGCTTAGTGGATGGCCTTCTAGCGCTACTAAATAATCCTTACCGTCTGCTTCGTCTTTTTGAACGAAAGCGTACTGCGGAACTTCATTATACGAAAAACGTGCAATTCTCATATTTTTAAGATTACGACATATTTAATACTTAGGAAAATACTTAGGAAAAGTCGCAAGCAACCGTTGTATAAGGAAACGCCACAAACATCTTGAAAACAAAACTTGAGTGTAGTAGACTCAAGTTTTAGAAATTGACGGAATGTGGTTTGAGCGTAATTGCAAAAATTGCACGCAAATCACCTAAAATCCGCTAGATAGCGGTGCAAATGGGGGTAAATATGGAACAAAAGTTTACAACCTTAGCGCAAGATGCATTAAGCGATGCTGTGCAAAGCGCGGCGGCAGCTGGCAATGCGCAAGTTGATACGTTACATTTGGCAGATGCCTTACTTCGCCAAGAGCAAGGCGTAGTGCGCGCGCTTATTGCACAGGCTGGTGCAGATGCGCAACAAATCGGCGCTGAAATTCGCAACGCATTAGTGGCACTGCCTTCATCTACTGGCTCAACTACAACTAAGCCAGACGCAAGCCGTCAGCTTTTAGCTGCGCTAAGTCAAGCAGAAAAAGAAATGCGCGCAATGGGAGACGAATACGTTTCTACAGAGCACATGCTTATTGGCATAGTTGCAAGCGCGCCGAATGCTGTTGCGGATATTTTCAAAAAGCACAATGTTTCTGCAGACGCGTTGCGCAAGGCTGTGCCAACTGTACGCGGAGGCGCGAAAGTTACAAGCCCAGACGCGGAAGGCAACTACAAAGCGCTCGAAAAATATTCGGTTGATATGACTGCGCGCGCTCGCGAAGGAAAGCTTGACCCAGTAATTGGACGAGACCAGGAAATTCGTCGCGTGATTCAGATTCTTTCTCGCCGCACGAAGAATAATCCTGTGCTAATTGGCGAGCCAGGCGTTGGAAAAACGGCAGTTGTAGAAGGATTGGCTCAGCGAATCGTTGCAGGAGATGTGCCTACAACTTTGCAAAACAAGCGTCTTATCAGTCTCGACTTGGCTTCGATGGTTGCAGGTTCGAAGTATCGCGGCGAATTTGAGGAACGCTTAAAGGCAGTGTTGAAGGAAATTCAACAATCAGACGGTCAAATTATTACGTTTATTGACGAAATTCACACTGTTGTTGGCGCAGGATCTGCAGAAGGTTCAATGGATGCTGGCAATATGCTTAAGCCAATGCTTGCGCGCGGCGAGCTGCGCTTGGTTGGCGCAACTACGCTTAACGAGTATCGCGAGCATATTGAAAAGGATTCGGCGCTTGAACGCAGATTCCAGCAAGTGTTTGTTGGCGAGCCTTCTGTTGAAGATACGGTGACGATTTTGCGTGGACTTAAGCAACGTTACGAAGCGCACCACAAGGTGACGATTAGTGACGATGCAATCGTAGCTGCAGCAACGCTTTCAAACCGCTATATTACTGGCAGACAACTTCCAGATAAGGCGATTGATTTGGTTGATGAAGCGGCAGCTCACTTGCGTATGGAGCTTGATTCTCAGCCAGAAGAAATCGACGAATTGCAGCGCAAAGTTACGCGTCTTGAAATGGAAGAAATGCAATTAAAGAAAGCAGAAGATGCTGCTGCACGCGAACGCTTAGAAAAGTTGCAGGAAGAATTAGCAAACTCGCGCGAAAAGCTTACTGGATTGAAAGCGCGTTGGGATGCGGAAAAAGCTGGCCATAACAAGGTTGGTGATTTGCGAGCGCAACTCGATGCTAAGCGCGTAGAAGCCGACAAATTCACGCGCGAAGGCAATTTGGAGCAGGCAAGCCGTATTTTGTATGGCGAAATTCCAAGCATTCAAAAAGCTTTGGAAGAAGCGGAATCACAGGCTGCTAATGCTAAGAGTGAAGCGAAAGAGCCAATGGTCCCAGACCAGGTTGATGCCGATTCTATTGCAGGAGTTGTTAGCGAATGGACTGGCATTCCTGTTGGTCGCTTAATGCAAGGCGAAAATGAGAAGCTGCTCAACATGGAAAAGGAGCTTTCTAAGCGCGTTGTTGGCCAAAGCGAAGCAATCCGCGCTATAGCGGATGCTGTGCGCAGAAGCCGTGCTGGAATTGCAGACCCGAATCGCCCAACTGGTTCGTTCCTATTCTTGGGTCCTACTGGCGTTGGTAAGACGGAGCTTGCAAAGGCTCTTGCCGACTTCTTGTTTGACGACGAGCGCGCAATGGTTCGCATTGATATGAGCGAGTACATGGAAAAGGCTTCCGTTTCACGGCTTATAGGTGCTGCTCCTGGTTACATTGGCTATGAGGAAGGCGGCCAGCTTACTGAAGCTGTGCGTAGACGTCCGTATTCTGTAGTGCTTTTTGACGAAGTTGAGAAGGCACATCCGGAAGTATTCGACGTTTTGTTGCAGGTTTTGGACGATGGTCGTTTGACTGACGGTCAGGGTAGAACGGTTGATTTTACGAATACGATTTTGATTATGACATCAAACTTGGGTTCGCAATTCCTTGTGCAAGAGGGCTTGGACGATGCTGCTAAACGCAAGGCTGTTATGAACGCTGTTCACGCTGAGTTTAAGCCAGAGTTCATCAACCGTTTGGATGAGCTTGTTATGTTCCATCCGCTTACTCGCGAAGAGCTTGGTGGAATTGTGGATATTCAAGTTCGTCAAGTGGCTGCACGCTTGAGTGATCGCCGTATTAGCTTGGATGTGAGTGATTCTGCTCGCGCTTGGCTTGCGGAGCATGGCTATGATCCAGTTTACGGTGCTCGTCCGTTGCGTAGATTGGTTCAAACGGAAATTGGCGATCAACTTGCGCGATTGTTGCTTTCTGGCAAGGTTCATGATGGGACTCGCGTAGTTGCGGATTGTGAGAATACTAGCGACCATGTAACTCTCAAGATTGCGTAATATATGCACTATTTAATGTAGTCAAATAATGTAGTCAAATAAAACAAAGCGTGCTGTTTATTGGATTATTTTCCATTAGACAGCACGCTATTTTTGTATCTAAATAAAAAATATTTGTAGAAGGAACTTGAAATAAAAAGGTGGAATCCCCCTTAATTTTTCAAGTTATTGCTGATAATTGGCATTATAGGATATGCATATCTTTTAAAATTTTAATTGGTTTTTATAAAAATCTATTTTTTTATATTGAATTATCATAAAATATATGTACGTATTCAAGGCTGAATACGTTATGAAGCAGATTGAAAATGGAGATACGAATATGTTCGCAAAGAAAGGATTTGCAATAGTTGCGCTTGCTACTATTGTTTATACTGTGCCAATTTCAGCTTATGCTCAGATGAGTGGTTCTGAAGTTGGAATAGACAGAGAAAATATACGAAGTTGTAGGTAAGTAGTCTAGTTATTAAGTGGTGAGATATGCAAGAATCATATACGGGCTCAGATGTGCAACTTGTTAATGTGAATTTTTCGTATGGGAAAAAACAAATTTTGCATAATCTTTCTATAGATTTATCTTTTGGCATATGTGGTCTTTTGGGGCCAAATGGTGCTGGGAAAACTACTCTGCTTAACGTTATAGCGACGATTTATGCTCCCTCTAGTGGAAAACTTTTTGTTCATGGCTTTGATGTAACTTGTCGTGCGGAAAGGGCTAAAGCTCGGTCAAATATTGGTTATTTGCCACAATCATTTGAACTTATGAATGCATCGAGTGTGTTAAAAAATGTTCAATATGCCGCATGGGCGCGAGGTTTATCGTGGAGCGCTGCGTATCAAGCTGCTTGGAATGCTCTCAAACAGGTTGGCTTGGAAAAACAAGCACATCGCATCGTTGCTAAAATATCAGGAGGTCAGCGTCAGCGTGCTGGTATTGCTTGTGTGATTGCTAGTCAGCCTGCAGTACTAATACTTGATGAGCCTACTGTTGGTTTAGATCCTGAGCAGCGTATTGATATTCGTAATTTTCTTAAGTCTTATTCGCAAAAGCATACTGTTATTGTTAGTACACATTTAGTAGAAGATTTAGCAGTAATTGCGGATCGGGTTATAGTTCTTAATGAAGGAATTATATTGCTTGATGGGAAAATGGATAATCTTCTTCAGTATGCTAATCGTGAAGATCTTATGGTAACTCCATGGGAATCAGGGTATAGGCATTTGCTATCTAAATTTCATAAAAGTGAGTAGTAGCAGTAACTGGATATGTATAGTTTCTTATTTTGTTAATGTGGTAGTGAGTAGGGATGTGATTAAATATGCGTCAATATTCTAACTTTTTAACTGAATTCAGATTTTTTACGAAAAGTCATAAGAAGTGCACGATTGTTTCACATATTATGTCCCCATTATCTCTAATAAGCAGTTGTATTTTTAGCTTATTTTTGATTGCATATCCTATTTTTTTGGGTGTGGCAAATTTTTTAGCGCATAATAATAATTATGCGCTTTGGTTAAGAATTGATGTCACATGGATGCATTGTTTGTCTGATATTGTTGCTTGCATTTTTGGCGCATGGTGTTCATGTAAAGCTTGCTCGCCCAGATGTTTGGTCAATTCTGCGTGGTGTGCAGGAAAATCAACCAGTCGTTACGCTATTCCTATACTAAAAGGCGCTATACTGTGCAGTTTGTTATATTGCGTAAGTATATTGCCAACAGTAATTCAGAGTGATGTAAATATTACAAATTTTCCGTATTTTCCACTATTATGTGGAGGCGTGACGCCAAGTGCATTTTTTGCAATTGGTTTTACTTTAGGGGTAATTATTGGCAATCGTTGGGCAATTGTGTTGTCAGCTTTATTATCTTTTGCAATGATTTGGTGCTGTATTTATGGCGTCATTATAATGCATAATGGCGCCATACCTCAAGGAGATATTTTTCCTAGATATTGGGGTAGCAGTTTATACACAATACTTCCAGTGTCGGATGCTGGTATCGGTGCCGAGCCTGGTTTGCGAATGAACCCATGGTTGGTGACTTTGCGCATATTCTTTGTGTGTGTTGTTATCGTTTCATGCATTCTTTGTTGCGCGCATATTAGATATTTTTGGCAAAAGGGATCTTATTGGTGCATAAAAGCAATAAGTATTTCTTTAATTATGCCAATAGTATGTGCTTGTTGTATAGCTATGTGGGGTCCAAAACCTTGGATTCGCTCTGGACCTTTTGTGCCTCAGTGTACGACGTTTAAAGATACTGCTTTTTCTGTTTGTGTACATCCTGAAGAAGCTTATATTCGTAAACTTCGTGCTGTTAAACATTTGAAAACTGTTGCTTCTTGGTTTCCTAAGAATCAGAGAGATTCGCAAGGCAAAGGAATTGTGCTTGTGCTTGGAAATGCGTTTACTCCAACAAATACTGAAAAATCTTGGAATCTTACTAATAGTGGTTTAATAAAGTTACGTAATCTTAAAGCTACTGTTATTCAACAACAAACAGATACATTTGTTAGGCGTTCTGAGAAATATGGTGATATGACTGGTATCGCTCAAGAAGTGTTACAAAGATTTGTGCCTGCAAAATGTGCATCAAATGCTATGAAAGAAGTATATGTAAAAAAGAATCTTGATTCAAACGCTTCTGTTACAGCATTTTTGCTTGCTCAGCTTCCTTCTCGTATAAGTAATGATGTGTATGGGTCATATGGATTTATTCCAGGTGAAGCAAACGATAAAGTGGCTATGAGTATTAATAATGCTGATGATGCTAAGCTGAAACAATTTGTAAAAAATCATGTTAAAGAACTTAATCAATGTCTCATAACTCCACAACAAGTCTTATCGGAACTTGGTGATAAGCATGAAAAATAATTTTCGCGCTTGGCTTGAAGGTAGGCATTATATTGTTGCAATCGTTGCAATTTTATTGTCCGTAGTCCTTCCCTCTTTAATGCTTGTTATATTCAGATCATTTGTAACGCAGTTGCCAGTTTATGTTGGTTATATTTGTTTGCCGGATTCTGCTAATGTGCATAATGCGGTAGAAGGTATAAAGTTTCAATGTCAATCTGGTAGTAGTGTTGTTAATTTTGTTGTTCCTCTGTATGAAGTTATTGTAGTTGGGTTTATTGCCGCGGCATTCGTTTGTCTTGCTCCGATTATGGTATCGTGGGAACGTTTCGTGATGAAAAGGTTGCGAATATATGCATTGAGTGCTGCTTTATTGTGTTTGTTTGTTTCATTTGGCGCTTCAGTGTTGATTGTTCGTATAGTTGACTTGCAGCTATTTAGTACATTGCAGATGATTTTAGGTAATGCGTGGATTGATATTGTGCTCATAATGATTGGATTAGCCTGTTTTGGAAGGTTTTACGGTCTTGCATTTGGTGTCTTTTTAGTGGTGATGAATATTGCTACACAAGGTTTGCAAAGTAAAATTGGATTGATTTTGCGATGGTATCCTTCTGGAACTTTGCCTGTAATTCCTGGACAATCCATATTGTTATATGTCGTTGTTGTGCTTACTGTAATTGCAGTTTGCCTATGGAGCGGCACGTGTGGACGTGGATTGCTTTATTTTGAACGTGCTTAAAAGACGTGTTTAATTATATTTCAAAAGTCAACTCAATAGTGTTTAATAGAACGTATGTTCGATAATATTGTGATGTTTGTTTTAATGGTGGTTGCTGTCGTAATAACCGCCATTGTTGTGCTGGCTATTGTTAAGCACAACAATGGAACGCAAGGCGCTAATGGCGTAAGCCAACGCGAATTTAACGAATTGCGCTCGCAGTATGAACAAGCGCGCACTCAAGCGCAGGAAAATGGCAATCAAGCTATACGGTATCGCACTCAAGCAGAGCAGCTTGCTGAGCGATTGAAATTTGTGGAGTCTGAGCTGCTAAAAGCGCAGCAAGCAGAACAATTGCGAGTGAATCGCGAAGAACAATTGCGTGCAGAGCGAGAAGAACGCGAACGATTAAATCGTGAAAAAACTTTGAAAGAGCAAGGTAAAGTCTTGGAAGCGCTTGCTCCAGTAAAAGACAATCTTGAAGCTCTGAAGAATAAAGTTTCGCAGATTGAAGAAGGACGCAAGCAAGAAATGGGTGTGCTGAGCACTCAGCTTAAAGGCTTAAGCGAGCAGCAAACAAGGCTTGACCGCGAAACTAGTTCGCTTTCTGCAGCATTGCGTAATAACAAGGTTCGCGGAGCTTGGGGTGAGGCTCAGCTAAAGAATATTGTGGAATCTGCAGGTTTGCTTGAGCACGTTGATTTTGATACGCAGGTTGTTGTAACTGGAGTAAATGGCGAACAGCAGAGGCCAGATATGGTTGTGCATCTGCCAGGAGGCAAAACAATTCCAGTTGATGCAAAAGTTCCATATGCGGATTATCAGCGTGCTTGCGAAATCCCAGATAACGCAAGTGACGAAGAATTAGCTAGAAGGAGCGAGCTTCTAAAAGCGCACGCTAAGGCTTTGCGAGAGCATGTTAGAGTATTAGGAGCTAAAGCGTATTGGCAGGCTTTTGAAACAGCACCAGACTTTGTAGTTGCATTTATTCCAAACGAAGCGTTGCTTCAGGCGGCTCTTGAAGCGGATCCAACGCTTATGGATGATGCCTTTGCGCAAAAAGTAGCACTCACTTCCCCAGTTACTTTGTGGGCTGTGCTTAAGTCTGTTGCGTACGCATGGCAGCAGCAAAGTCTTACAGATGATGCGAAAGAACTTTTCGATTTATCTAGAGAATTGTACGATCGCTTTGCGGTTCTTGGAGAAAATGCTTCAAAACTTGGCGTATCTTTGGCAAGAACAGTTGCAGCTTACAATAAGTTTGCTTCCTCGCTTGAGTCGCGAGTGTTGGTAACAGCGCGTAAACTTCAGAAGTTAGATCAAAGTAAAGTTATTGCTTCAATAGATCTTATAGATTCTGATAAAGCTGATGTTAAAGAGCTGAGCGCTCCGGAAGTATCAGTAGAAGATCGTTAAGCATAAAAACATTAAAGCATCAAAAATTGAACAACTCTAAATGCTAAGGAGTGCAAAATGACAGAATTACAAGAAGAGCGCGCGGAACTTAAGCGCATGCTTTGTGCGGATATGAGTGCGAAACCATTTAGTGAACTGTTTTCTGTTACATTTGCTCAGCGCGGCTCCAAGTTGGTTGGTGATGTTCTTTTTGATGCAATTGAGAAAGCTGGGTATTCGTTAGAACGCGATGTTGACGCAGTTGGAGCGTTAACTGCTGCTGCAGTGCCTATGGTTTTTGCGCTTATTCATGCTGCAGAACGTAAAGGAATTGCACTCGACGGCTTTGTTATGGATTTTGTTTTCCCTGCAACAAAAGGTCCGTCAGTTAAAGGCAAGCGAGTATTGTTACTTGACTCTTGGCTTTCTGAAAAATCGTATGTTCAAACTTCTTCGCTTGTGACTTTACGACACGGAAATGAATTAAGTCTTGATTTTGGCATTGTTAATCAGCAAGGCGCGCAAATTCTTGCTATAGTTGCATTAATTGGTGGTGTTGACGCCGACGAACAAGGCACAAGGCATCTTCAATTAGTAAATCCAATAAGTAAGGAGAGTACTAAAATGGCATTTGTTCAAGCTTTCGGTGAAGAAGAATTACGCGCAGATGCAGAACACGAAGATTGCTGCAACGATCATTGCTGTGGCGGTCATTGCGAGGTTAAATGCACGGGTGATTGTGCTCATGATGGTTGCACTGAGCCTTGCTGTGAAGATAATTGCTGCGGTGGCCATTGCAAAGTAGAGTGCACTGGCGATTGCAAGCATGACGGTTGCACTGAGCCGTGCTGCGAAGACAACTGCTGTGGCGGTCACTGCAAGTCAGACTGCACAGGAGATTGCGTAACAGACGGCTGCCAAGACTAGCTGCCAAGACTAGCTGCCAATACTAAGCAAAAGTATTAAACGGAGCAAAACTTATACATGCACGAACCGAATCCAATTACTTTGGCTGCAAAAGCTTCCGATGAGCCAGAATTCCGACCTATAGGAGTTGGCCCATGGGAAGAAGAACATCCAGGTGAGCCTCGTCCAGATAATCCAGAATCGCCAAATTACGATGTGCGGTTTAGCGCTGAATTACTAGACGAAGGCGACCAGCGTAACGTCTTAGATTGCTACCGATACTGGAAAGTAGAAGATATAAAAGCGGATCTCGATTCTAAAGGCCGTCATGAGTTTGAAGTAGCTGTAGAAAATTGGACTCACGATTTCAACATAGGCTCTATGGTTCGCACTGCAAACGCGTTTACTGCGAAAAAAGTGTATATCGTAGGGCCTCATAAATGGAATCGCAAAGGCTCGTTAATGACTGAGCTTTACCAATACGTTGAGTGCTGCCCAACTATTGAAACTCTAGTAACTAATTGGCGCGAAAATATAGCACGAGAAACAGAAGAAGCGCATCAACTTTTGCTTAAAGCACAAGCAGATGGCAATAAAGAAGCCGAAAAAATCGCAAATATCAAGGAACAAGACGCTAAAAACGCTCGCGTTATAGCGCTCGATATTATTCCAGGCGCAGTTGCTATGGAAACCTACAAGTTCCCTAAACGTTGCCTTATGCTTTTTGGCGCGGAAGGTCCTGGTCTTTCTAAAAAAGCACTAAAAATGGCGGATGACGTTGTTTACATTTCGCAATTTGGCTCTGTTCGCTCGCTAAACGCAGGAGCAGCCGCAGCTGTTTCCATGCACGCGTGGATTGCGCAACATGCAGCACCAAATTGCTGAATCTTAATAAGAGATTAATTAAAATTTCATCAGCAAGATCTCAACAAAAATATTAATCAAAATGCAGCAGCCTGTACTCATAAACACTTACATTTTAGGTGTATTTTTTTTTTATTTGTGATATTGTTAATTTATGTTAGAATTTCAACATATTACAAAGCGTTTCGGCGCAAAAACAGCGCTTAACGACGTTTCTTTCGTCGCCGAAGACGGCAAAGTCACAGGCTTTTTAGGACCTAATGGCGCTGGTAAATCTACCACCATGCGTTGCGCGTTAAATCTTATTCATGCCAATAGTGGTACTTCTCTTATTGACGGAAAACCTTACGCAAAAATCGTATCCCCAATGACAGAAGTTGGCGCAGTTCTTGACGCAAAGTCTGCTCACAGGGGCCGTACGGCTTACAATCACCTGTATTCATTGGCTTTAACTCACGGAATATCAAAAAAGCGCGTTGACGAAGTGATTGATATTACTGGATTATCAAGTGTTAAAACCCGCAAAGCAGGATCTTTCTCGCTTGGTATGAGCCAGCGTCTTTCCATTGCGGCGGCTCTTTTAGCAGATCCGCACAATCTTATTTTGGACGAGCCAATTAACGGCTTAGATCCAGAAGGCGTTAAGTGGGTTCGTGAATTATGCAAGTATTACGCAAGCGAAGGCCGTGCAATACTTCTTAGCTCGCACTTAATGAGCGAAGTTGCGCTTACTGCAGATAACCTTGTGATTATTGCGCATGGCGAGATTTTGAAGCGCACAACGGTTCAAGATTTTGTTGACGCACATTCGCAGCACGCTGTGCGACTTGTAACTCCAGAAGGCGAAAAGCTAAAGCAAGTGCTTGCTCAAAATCATCCTGAGTGCAAGATTTTGCCAGATAATCGCACACCTCAAGACGTTCAAGAAGGCGAACTTTTTAGAATAACAGATTGCGAACTAAGTCAGATTGCGCGAGAAATTGCGGATAATCAAATTTTGGTATATCAGCTTAATTACGAGCACGCGTCACTTGAGGAAGCATATTTGGCTCTTACACACGGTCAAGAGCAGTATGTAACGAAGGCTGTTCCTAGCAGCGGCTCGAAGCCGAGTGAACAAAAGCCGAGTGAACAAAACGTAGAGCAATCTAATAATGAGGAGAGTGCAAAATGAGTGAGCAAGTAGCAAATCAACAAGTGCAATCTTCTGAGTTCAACGCACACCAATCCAACGCGTACAAAACAGGCCGCAGCATGAACGCTCAACACTTGCGCCTAACATTTATGCACACGCTTAAATCCGAGATTGTTAAGTTGCGCGGACTTGCATCCACCTGGTGGTGCATGGCATTAACAATTGTTTTGCCAGTAATCTTTAGCTTTATTATAGCGATTGTGCAAAAAGCAATGTCTAAAGTTGACATTAAGAATGGAGCAAATCAAGGCAAATCAAGCGCTGCAATTACTGTTGGGCCGAGCAATAAAAGTAGCCTTATTGCATCTCAAGATAGCATTTTCCACTTAGTTATTAGTTTTGCTTCTGTATCTTTGATTGTTCTAGCGATTTTTGCAGTGCTTGCTGTAACCGCGGAGCATTCTACAACTTCGATTCAGGCTTCTCTTACTGCTGTACCTAGAAGGGGTATGTTCTTTACGGCTAAATTTATTGCTGTTGCAATCTACGTTTTTGTAGTGCAACTTATTGCAATGGCAGTTTCGCTAGGCGCTGCAGAATTAGCCTTTATAGGAGACAACACTTCTGGATTATCTGGAAGCAACGCGTGGAAATTGCCTCTTACGCTGTTTCTTGGCTCTCCTGCAATTATGGTTGTTGTAGCAGCAATGGCGTACGGCTTTGGCATGATTTGCAAGTCAACTGCTGGCGGAATTATGTGCGTTATTGGAGCCGTGATGATTTTGCCTAGTGTTCTTAGCATTATTATGTTTGCAAGCAATTTCGCGAAGTGGAATTCAATACTTATACAGCTTTTGCCAGCCACAGCGGTGGAGAAATTCTTGGGCGGCTCCCCTAATTCGGGTGCACAGCTTCCACCAAACGCATATGTTTTTACATGGTGGCAATCAGGCTTGGTGGTTCTTGCTTGGGGCGTAGTCATGTATGCAATTGGCCACGTTGTGGAAAAGCATCGCGATATTTAGCGCGATATCTAAAATATTTAAATATTCTGCAAATAATATTTTGCAAAAACAATAAGGGCTTTATCTCGTAACTGACTACAAGATAAAGCCCTTTCCTGTGTTTACTTTTCTATTTTTCTATATTTAATCATGTGTTATGAATTCAGTCGTTCTTTACAGTTTCAGCAACGCGAGGCCACAAGGTTGTGCCCCAGTTGCTAATAGTACGCTGACGAACTAGTGGCAAATCAGAACGGTCATATACTGTGCGCCATGGTTCCCAAACCAAACCAGTCTTTTCAACCAACTTGATTCGTAGATTGCGTACATTTCCTTTGAACTGAATAGTGGTATTGAAGTGAGCTGTACGATACTTACCATTGCCTTCCCAAGCGCGAGAACGCACGTAAGGAGTGCCGTCAATTTCGGTGCCGTACTCATCCCAGTAGATGTAGTAGCGAGCTACGTAAGCTCCACGGTGGTCCAAAGTCAAGTAGCCATTGCGGTAAGAGGAAACCTTCGTTTCAATATAATCGCTGTTGGATTGCAAAGTTGCTACTTCGTTATCCTTGACGAAGGAAGTGGTGTATGCAATTGGAACTGCTGGGCTAGAGGTGCTCAAATTTGCACCTTCCTGAATCAAAGCCTTCAACGTATCGATGTTGCCTGTAATAACTTTAGCTGCACCATTAGCGCTGCCACCAAGAATCACTGCAGTAACAGAAGTATTTTGGAGAATGCGATGGAATTCGGTGTTTGGCTTGATTTCTACGCCCTTAATTGCTGCTTCTACCGCAGCCTGGAAATCAGTGCTCTTGCTGGTGGTATCGAACTTTACGTACATTGAGCGACCATAAGCTACGTTTGACACGTAAACTGGTGGGCGCTTGTTGTCAACGCCACGGTTCTTCAAGCTGTCTGGCGTAGTGCAAGGAGCAAAGAAATCTGCTGGGCTATCTGGTGCATCAACGCTTACGGTGTAGTAAGTTTGCTTGAAGTTCACAATTTGAGTCTGCTTCTCACCCTTGTGTACTGCATCGAAATCAATCTTCAGCGGAACACCAATCTTGGCAAAATCAGCACCAAACTTAGCCTTGAGCTGGTTCATGCTTTGTGCGCTTGCAGAATCGTACTGCATGCGAGCTGCAACATGATGACTTGCTCCATATTGTGCATTCCACTTAGAAACTAAGCCGTTCACTGCGGAAGTTACAGAGCTCTTGGTTGGGCGCTGAACAGTTACAGCACTTTCGCCGCCGTGGAATCCCGGCAAATCAACGCTCAACGTTATTGGAGCGCGGTTTGCAGAAATCAGGCTTGGCATATTGTCCATCAAATTCTTATCAGCACGGAAAAGAGCACCTGGGTATACGCGATCATCGTTGGCGGAAGTAACCGACAAATTTGAAGTTGTATTGGTGATGTTCTTCTTCTGATGCTCAACAACAACGAATTCACCGTTCTTGTTGAAGCTGTCGCTGGAGAATTTGTTCTCAATGGTTTCGCCATGACGGGCGAGAATGTTTGTTTTATCGTATTGCAAATCCCACAAATAATTATTCAACGAGTCTTTCTTAGCTGCGCAAGATGTAGCTGGTTCAGAATCCTTAGCGGAAGGAGCGGCCATTGCTGGTGCTGCTAAGCATTGTGGAACAATAGTTGCGCCCGCGAGGAGCAACATTGCTGCATTACGGTAGAACTTTGTACTCTTCATATGTATCCTTATATTATGATATTTTCTGTTATTTTTTATGAGATACCGTAACTTATTTGCTTCTATGCATGGCATGCTTCGCTGCATTAGCTTAATATCTCATAGCATCTTATTATTACATGCTTTTTTATTTCTGGGATAGTGAAATAAAACAAATTTTTTTATTCTGCAAATAAACGTATGAAGAAGGTTGGAATGCCAACATTCTTTTATTGAATTATTTACATTTCATGGCGTGTTGACATGCATAGACCTTCGTTTTCACATATTTTATACTCGTTAATTTTATGAAAACTGTATGTGACAATAATTGTTATTTCGCTTATTGTCTCACTAATAAAATTTTTTTTAATATTACACATAATTTTCCCTAGAAAATATGGATCGACAATCATGTTCTAAAATTGGGAAAATATTTCTACAGTAACGTGTGTAAATCTTTTATCAATATTGCTTTTTTCTTCTATAAGAAGGTCACGCATCACACATATAGTTGAGGTTATGCCTACATTCACACGCGAAGAAATTGAGCATTTGGGTGTTTTGTCCCAGATTGCTTTAAGCGATGAAGAAATCAGTCGCTTGCAAGGCGAATTAAACGTCATTGCAGAATCCATTAACAAAGTGCAGGAAGTTGCTGGCGAAGATGTGCCACCTACTGCAAATCCAGTACCTCTTGAAGCGTATTTGCGCCCAGACGAGCCTGCTACGCCATTGACTCAAGAAGAAGCGCTTTCTGGCGCTCCTAGAAGTGAGTCTGGCATGTTTGTAGCACCTCGAATTTTGGGGGAGGAATAAAACATGACTAATACTCAAGATTTAGTAAAGCTTTCTGCTGCCGATATGGCAAAGGCTGTAAAAGCTAAAGAAGTCTCTAGCCGCGAGCTTGTTGAAGCTCACTTGGCAGTAATCGAAGCAGCCGAGCCAGAAATCAAAGCATTCTTGCATGTTTCTGCAGATGTTGCACTTGAACAAGCAGATGCTTTTGATAAAAAGAACGCTAATGGCGAAGCCGAAGGCTTACCTGAGCTTGCAGGCGTTCCAATTGCCATTAAAGACATGATTGTTACTAAGGGCATTCCTACTACTGCAGCATCTAAGATTCTTGAAGGCTGGGTTCCACCTTACGATGCTACTGTTATTGAAAAGCTCAAGGCAGCTGGCATGCCAATTCTTGGCAAGACTAACCTAGATGAATTTGCTCAAGGTTCTTCTACCGAGCATTCCGCTTACCAAACCACTTGCAACCCTTGGGATACTGAGCGCGTTCCTGGCGGTTCTGGCGGCGGTTCTGCAGCTGCTGTTGCTGCATTCGAGACTCCTATTGCTTTGGGTACAGATACTGGCGGCTCTATTCGTCAGCCAGGCGCTTTAACTGGTACTGTTGGCGCAAAGCCAACTTACGGCGGAGTTAGCCGTTTTGGCGCAATCGCCATGGCAAGCTCGCTTGATCAGATTGGCCCTGTTTCTCGTACCGTTCTTGACTCTGCACTTTTGCAGGAAATCATTGGCGGCAACGATAAGCGCGATTCAACTTCGATTCCTGCTCCTGTTCCTCCAATGGCTCAGGCTGCGCGCGAGGGTGCTCGCCGTGATTTGAAGGGCGTAAAGGTTGGTCTTGTTAAAGAGCTTAGCGGAGAAGGCTTCCAGCCAGGCGTTGAAGCACGCTTTAATGAGGCTGTGCAATTGCTTAAGGATATGGGCGCAGAAGTAACAGAAGTCTCCTGCCCTCATTTCCCTTATTCTTTGGCTGCTTACTACATTATTATGCCTTCCGAAGTTAGCTCTAATTTGGCTCGCTACGATGGCATGCGCTACGGTTTGCGCGTAATGCCACCAGCAGACAAGCCTCAAACTGCTGCAAACATGATGGCTGCAACTCGCGAAGCTGGCTTTGGCGACGAAGTAAAGCGCCGTATTATTCTTGGCACTTACGCACTTTCCGCCGGCTACTACGATGCTTGGTATGGCTCTGCACAAAAGGTTCGTACGCTTATTATTCGCGACTTTGAAGAAGCGTTTAATAAGGTAGATGTTCTAGTCTCTCCAACAAGCCCTACAACGGCATTTAAGTTTGGCGAGAAGATGAACGATCCACTCTCCATGTACATGAACGATATTGCTACGATTCCTGCAAACATGGCTGGCGTTCCAGCTTTGAGCCTCCCAGCTGGCTTAAGCGACGATGGTTTGCCTGTTGGTATTCAGATTATTGCTCCGCAATGCCATGATGAAAAGATGTACAAGCCTGCAGCAGCGTTGGAAGCAGCGCTCGAAGAAAAGTGGAGTGGCCCAATCTGGAAGTCGCTTAAAGCTGGTTGGCTCGATTCATTGGCTAAGTAAAGTGAAATAAAGCTTAAGTAAGAAGGATTCTCATGGCTGAAAAACTTATGAAATACGCCGATGCTGTGGAGCAATTTGACCCAGTTTTCGGCTTGGAAACTCATGTTGAGCTTTGCACGCGCACAAAGCTGTTCTGCCCAGCGGAGGTATCTTTTGGTGGCGAGCCAAATACTCAGTTAACTCCTGTAAGCCTTGGTTTGCCAGGCTCTTTGCCAGTTGTAAACAAGACTGCAGTTGATTACGCTATTAAACTCGGTTTGGCATTGCATTGCGAAATCGCTGAGTGGAGCCAGTTCGCTCGTAAGAACTACTTCTACCCAGATATGCCTCGTGATTATCAGATTTCCCAGTATGATAAGCCTACTAATGGCAATGGTTACTTGGACGTTGAGCTGGAAGACGGCACCGTGTTCCGCGTGCCGATTGAACGTGCTCATATTGAGGATGATGCTGGTAAGAATACTCACGTTGGCGGCGCTGACGGTCGTATTGAAGGTGCAAATCATTCTTTGGTTGATTACAATCGTGCAGGCGTGCCTTTAATTGAGATTGTAACTAAGCCAATCGAAGGTGCGGGTAGCCGCGCTCCAGAAATTGCTGGTGCTTATATGCGTGCTATTCGCGATATTGTTCGCGCTCTTAACATTTCCCACGCTCGTATGGAGCAGGGCAATATGCGTGCTGACGTGAACGTTTCGCTTCGTCGCAAGTCGACTGATCCATTTGGTACGCGTTCCGAAACTAAGAATGTGAACACATTCCGCGGTATTGAAAAGACGCTGCAATATGAGATTCGTCGTCAGGCTGCTATTTTGAGCGAAGGTGGCGAGATTTTGCAGGAAACTCGTCACTGGGATGAAGCAACTCAGACTACTGCTGGCGGTCGTGTGAAGTCGGATGCTGACGATTATCGCTACTTCCCAGATCCTGATTTGGTTATGCTTCATATAACTAAAGAGCATATTGAGCGCATGAAGGCCGAAATGCCGGAAATGCCTCGCGAGCGCCGTAACCGTTTGCAAAGCGAATGGGGTATTAGCGATCTTGAAATGCGAGATATTCTTAACGCGGATGCTCTTGATTTGGTTGAAGAAACCGTTAAGGCTGGTGCAAGTGCTGCTGGTGCTAAGAAGTGGTGGCTTGGTGAGCTTGCTCGCGAAGCAAACACTCGTGGCGTGACTTTGGAAGAATTGCCTATTACTCCGCAAGATGTGGCTGAAGTTGAAAAGCTAATTGCAGATGGCAATCTTAACGATAAGCTCGCTAAGCAAACTGTTGCATGCGTTTTGGCTGGCGAGGGTAAGCCTGATGAAGTTGTTAAGAAGCACGGATTCAAGGTTATGAACGACGACGGCGCTTTGGAAGCTGCTGTTGACGCTGCTCTTGCTGCTGATCCTGAAGTTGCAGAAAAGCTTAAGGCTGGAAATATGAAGCCGATGGGCGCAATTATTGGCGCTGTTATGCGTGCGACTAAAGGTCAGGCTGATGCTAAGGCTGTTACTAAGATCGTGATGGCAAAGATTAAAGGCTGATTTAAATTTTAGTTAGATTAAAATTTAGCTAGAAAAGAATAGTTTATAGATGCACTTTTTGCATTTTATGCTTTGCGTTTTAACCTTGTGTTTTATAGCATTGTGTAGAGTGCAAAAAGTGTAATCTTATATTGTAGTTGCTTACGCATTTGTATTTTGCTTATGCTTTTTGTAGAACTTTTTGTAACGCAAGGTCAATTAGGTACAGGAAACAGGTGAATATGCAGGAAGTCAATGCTGACTCTACAAACTCTCGAGAGTTACCAGAAAGTATTGTAATTCCGTCAATACGCGGCGAGATGGCTCGTCTTAGGCAAGCAACCATCGAAGATTTAGCGAGGATGGATTCATTACATGCTTTTGATGGTGCGGCTGTTATAACTGGCAAGGATTCACAATCTGAACGTTCTATGGTTCATGCGTGGGTTGAGCGTTCTGTGCAGTGGTCTTCGGCTGGAAGCACTGAGGCAAAATCTAATCATGATGCCGCCTCTAGCGACGCCCAATCGCGCCCAACAATCGCATGGTCAATTGTGCCAGATTTTATTGATGACTCCGAAAACATCAATGGAAATATTATTGGAATGATATTTTTGATTGACATTGACGGTTGGTCTAAATCCGCTAGAATTCAGGTGATTCTAGGACGCGATTATAGGGGACGTGGGTATTCCAGAGACGCAATGCCTAGAGTTATGACGTATGGTTTTGCTCCAGACACAGTTGGTTTAGCATTGCATAGGATTTGGGTTGGCGTTCCTGCAACAAACACACGCTCGCTTTCCGTGTACCAGTCGCTTGGATTTATGAAGACGGGAACTGCTCGCGATGCACTTTGGGATTCTCAAAGCCAAAAATATCAAGATTTTGTTGTAATGGACACTCTTGTAGACGAGTACGATGCGATTCGCTCGCTAGACGCTTTTGGATTACACGTTATCGAAGATAATCCTGGAGTTTGCGAGGCTCTAAGCGCGCACGAGCATTCGATTGCAATCCCAGTTAAAAATGGCGATTTGCGCAAGTCGCAAGCAACCGAACAAGCCGAGTCTAGTGCTAAGCACACACATGATTCTTCTAAGCGCGCATGGTGGCGTATTATAGGACGAGGCCGCAAGCGTGCTCAAGAAGACGAAGCAGCCGATAAAACTACATCAAATACGTCAATCGCACCAACGGAAGGGAAGCGATGAGCGCTGAAGATCTCGACAATTACGAAACTGACGCCGAACTTGCGTTGTACAAGGAGTATCGTGACGTTATTAAGCTTTTTACGTATGTTGTAGAAACTGAGCGACGATTCTATTTGGCAAACAAGGTGGATTTTAACGTGCGTTCTGCAGGTCAAGATGTGTATTTTGACGTGCAATTAACAGACGCTTGGGTGTGGGACGTGTATCGCCCTTCGCGGTTTGTGAAAAACGTTCGTATTGTTACGTTTAAAGACGTAAATGTGGAAGAAGTGCAGAAAACAGATATCGATATTCCAGAATCTATCGCATGATAAGAGTATGCTAGTAAAGCTTATGTTTAGATTTTAATATAGATACGTGCTTGCAATTTTGCGATTTTGACTTTATAAAGCGTCTTTTAGGTATGGAGGAAAATTGACTGATACACAATCCCAGAAACAATCTGTAGTGATTATTGGTGGCGGTCCGGCAGGGTTGACGGCTGCGTGGGAGCTTGTAAAAGATGGTGGAAGTAATCGTTACGATGTGACTGTTCTTGAGGCATCTAAAGAGTTTGGCGGAATTTCTCGCACTGTAAAATACAACGGAAACCGTATGGATATTGGTGGTCACCGATTCTTCTCTAAAGATGATCGCATTATGCAATGGTGGCGAGATATGCTGCCACTTCAAGGCGCTCCTTCTTACGACGACAAAAAACTGGGCAGACATCATGATTTAGAGGATGGCGGTCCAGATCCTGAAGTCGAAGATGAGGTTATGCTTAAGCGTCATCGCGTTTCGAGAATCTTCTGGAATCATCATTTCTTCGACTACCCTATCTCGCTTTCTGCGTCTACTTTGCGCTCTATGGGCTTTGTTCTTACTATGAAGGTTGGTTTTAGCTACCTTTGGTCTATGATTCACAAGTTGCCAGAAACTAATCTTGAGAACTTTTACATTAACCGTTTCGGTAAGAAACTTTATTCGATGTTCTTCGAGGGCTATACCGAGAAGCTTTGGGGCAGGCATCCAAGTCAGATTTCTGCAGATTGGGGTGCTCAGCGAGTTAAGGGTTTGAGCATTGTTGAAGTTTTGAAGAACGCTGTTTCAAAACTTATGCCTAAGAGTAAGGCGGATCAGAAGGAAGTTGAAACTTCACTGATTGAAGAATTCTGGTATCCTAAGCTTGGTCCTGGTCAGCTTTGGGAGACTGTTGAACGTCGTTGCCGTGAAAATGGCGCTACTGTTTTAACAGATGCAAAAGTTGTTGCTATTAAACAGTGCGACGGTAAAATTTCTAGTGTTGTCGTTGAAAATCAAGATGGTTTGCAGCAAGAACTTCATGCGGATCAGTTTATTTCTTCTATGCCAATAAAAGATTTGGTTGCAGCTATTGAGCATGGCGCTGACGGAAATGAGTCTGTTCAGGTTCCATCCGAATTACAACGAGTTGCTAAAGGCTTGCCTTACCGTGATTTCGTAACCGTTGGACTTCTTGTTAAGCGTATGCGTTTGCGTAATACGACTGATATTCCAACGTTAGGTAACCCTCCTATTGTGCCTGATTGCTGGATTTATGTGCAGGATCCAGGATACAAAGTTGGTCGTTTGCAAATCTTTAACAACTGGAGCCCATATCTCGTTAAGGATGTTGACAACACTGTGTGGATTGGTCTTGAATACTTCTGCAATGAGGGCGATGATTTTTGGAATATGAGCGACGAAGAGGCTCGTAAATCTGCGATTGATGAGCTTACTCGTATGCAGGTTATTGATGGCGAAGATGATGTTTTGGATGCGCATCGTGAGCGTGTTCCAAAGGCTTATCCAGCTTACTTCGATACTTATGCTCAGATGCCTGAGCTTGTTAAGTATTTGGATGGTTTTGGTAACTTGTATTGTGTTGGTAGAAATGGTCAGCATCGTTACAATAATCAGGATCATTCTATGGCTACTGCTATTGAAGCCGTGTCTAATATTAACAGTGGAAAACAGTCTAAAGATAATGTTTGGTCTGTTAATACAGAAAAGTCATATCACGAAAAGAAGTAGCGTTTTTTCTTTTTGCCACGCCGTGTTGTTGTGAGTCGCATGAGTGTAGTAGCATACACTTATCAGCGATTAAGTCACATTGTTATGTGCTTATCGTTGTATTCACAACGGATTTTTCCGAAATCTTCCATGTAAAGCTCCAAGTAGTTTGTTTCTTGGGGTTAGGGAAAGGTATAACTGTGGCAACAAGCCAAAATCTTGATGATATGAAGCTTTCTGAGCTTAAGGATCTTGCGAAGCAAATGGGCCTGCGCGGTACGTCTACAATGCGTAAGCCGGATTTGATTGCTACGCTTACCGCTGCGCGCAATGGTGGGGATGCGCCAGCAGGAGTTAGCGTACATGTTCCTAAAAGCATTGTTAGGGATAGTCGTTCGTCGCTTAATGATGAGGATGAGTCTAAATACGATTCATCTTCATCTTTTAGGTCGCGTCGCAATTTTGATGATGATAGTGGTGAGTCTGCTCGTAAATCTGCTGATGAGGATTTGTTAGAAAATCTCGGCTTGCCTGATTCTGTTGAATCTTCTGATTCTGATGATTCTGTTGATTCAAATAGAAGCGGTAAGTCTAGGCGTCGTCGTGAGTTTACGCGTGATAATCAATCTCAGCGTCGTCGTCAGTCTGATTTTAAAGATAATTATCGCGGAAATAACTCGGATGATGCAGATGATACGGAAGATGATCTAGATCAGATTCTTGCTACTTTGCCAAGTGAAAAGTCTTCTGATTCTAACGCAAATCGTGATTCTGAATCTCGCAGGCAACGCGGAGCTTCGCGTTCTAATGGTGATGACGATTATGATACGCATTCAGATAGGAATGACAGGTATCAACGCCGTATGCGTGGCCGTGGACGCGATAGAGATGATTACGATTCCCGCTCGGATCGCTCTGATCATTTAGAGCGTGAAGATCGCCCTACGAGGAATGATCGTTCTGATCGCAATGATATTCGTGAAGACCACGAGTCTCGTGAATCAGCTTCTCGTAGAGAGGAACCAAAAGAAGAGCTTGTTCCAGTTGCTGGTATTGTAGATGTGCTTGAATCTTATGCGTTTGTGCGCACTTCTGGATATTTGCCTGGTCCAAATGATGTTTACGTTTCTATGAGCCAAATCAAAAAGTATGGTTTGCGCAAGGGAGATGCTGTTCAAGGCTCTATTCGTGCTCCTCGCGAAGGTGATCGTAGGAATCAGCGCCAAAAATTTGTTCCTTTGCAAAGCGTTGACAGCATTAATGGCATGAGCGTAGAAGATGCTCAGAATCGTCCGCAATTTGCTAAGCTCACGCCTTTGTATCCGCAAGAGCGCTTAAAGCAGGAGACTACGCCAAATCGTATGCTTGGCAGAATCATTGACCTTGTGGCTCCTATTGGTAAGGGTCAGCGTGGTTTGATTGTTTCGCCTCCTAAGGCTGGTAAAACAATCACTTTGCAAAATATTGCGAACGCGATTGCTGTTAATAATCCAGAAGTGCATTTGATGGTTGTTCTTGTAGACGAGCGTCCAGAAGAAGTTACCGACATGGAGCGCACTGTTCAGGGTGAGGTTATTTCTTCTACATTTGACCGTCCAGCATCAGACCACACTACTGTTGCTGAGCTTGCGATTGAGCGTGCTAAGAGGCTTGTAGAGCTTGGCCAAGATGTTGTTGTTCTTCTTGATTCTATGACTCGTCTTGCTCGTGCATACAATATTGCTGCTCCTGCATCTGGTCGTATTCTTTCTGGTGGCGTGGATGCTCAGGCGCTTTACCCTCCTAAGAAGTTCTTTGGTGCCGCGCGAAACATTGAAAATGGCGGTTCTTTGACTATTATTTCTTCCGCTTTGGTGGAAACTGGTTCAAAGATGGATGAAGTTATTTTCGAAGAGTTTAAGGGCACTGGAAACATGGAGCTTCGCTTGAGTCGCGATTTGGCAGATAAGCGCTTGTTCCCAGCAGTGGATATTAATTCTTCTGGCACGCGCCGCGAAGAGTTGATTACTCCTGCTCAAGAATTGCCTATTATTTATCGCTTGAGGCGACTATTTGGCGGACTTGAGCCAGAGCAGGCTTATCAGACTTTGGTGCCACGCTTAAAGAAAACTGCGTCGAATCGCGATTTTCTTGCGGCGATTGTGCAGCAAGCGAATAACTCTACAAATGGCGGGTCGCCAGCAACCGCTGCTTAAGTAGGTTGTGTTCGTGTAATTTTATAAATATAACTTTAAAAAATACACTTTAATTACCCCTTGGTTTGATCAATCGAGGGGTAATTTTTATTGTTTATTTTTTAATACTGTTTTTATTACAAACTCATTTTGTGTTTTAAAATAAAAAAATATACGTTTATATATAATTATTTTCCTATAAAATACACTATTCTTGGTAATTTTTACTATTGATAATGCGTATGCAAATAATAAAAATTAAATAATTATAATTACTTGTCAAAAGTTTATTCCTATAAACATTTGATATTTAATGTGAAAAACCGTGATTTTTTATATAATTTTGTTCTTTTTCGTTAAAAAATACGATACGATTGAAGAGACTGCAGGGTAGCGCAATCTGAAATCTACAACAGTATTCAGGAAGATGCGCTGTATGAGGATGGAGGTCGTATGACAGGAAACTCTCATAAGATTGAAAATAATATTCCTTCTGGCTTGAACGCTAATGTGAGCACAGTTGCTCCTATAGATTCTACAGATGCGATTATTGTAGATATTCTTGAACATGATGGTCGTGCAACATTAACCAGACTAGCTAAAGCATCTGGATTATCGGTTTCTGCCGTACAATCTAGAGTACAAAAGCTTGAGCGCAGAGGAATTATCACTGGTTACCGTGCGTTGATTGACTATGAGCGCAGAGGCTTGCCAGTAAGCGCATTTGTTGCTGTAACACCTCTTGACTTTGAGCAAGAAGCATCTGTTCCAGCCAAGTTGAAAGATATTGAAGGTATTGAAGCCTGCTATTCTATCACTGGAAGCCCAAGTTTCATGCTCGTAGTTCGTGTTGCTACACCTAGCAAGCTAGAAGAGCTAATTAACACGATTCATAGGATTGTGCCAGTTAGCACAGAAACAACTATGGTTTTGCAGACTTATTTCGACTAGAAGTAATATGTGTGAATTTCCTAAAGAATCGGTTGACGCGCGCAAGCATTCGATTGAACCGAGTTGCAATGATTGTAACGATTCAATAAGCGAGATTTTTGCGTTGCGTCAATCGATTGACAATATTGACAATGCAGTTGTTTCACTTCTTGCAGAGCGCTTTAAATTCACGGAAAAAGTCGGAGAAATAAAAGCGCACGCAAATCTTGCTGCGGAAGATAAATCTAGAGAAAATCGCCAAGCAAATCGACTTAAAAAAATTGCTGAACAATCTGGATTAAAAGAAGAAATTGCGCTCGAATATTTACATTTTGTTGTAGCTGCCGCAAAAAAGCGCCATCAAGAAATAAAAGATAGCCAGAAATAGTTAAAAATAGCTACAAATTTAATCAAAAATCTAGTCAAATTTAGTAAAAAATCTAGCAAAATCTAAAAAAATATGCGCGCTTAGAGTCATAATAAAAATATGACTATTGCAACCGTTGAACGTTACGCGCAAATGCTTGATGCCGCCAGCAAAGGTGGATACGCCTACCCTGCAATTAATGTTACTAGCACGCAGACTTTAAATGCTGCACTACAAGGATTTGCAGAAGCGCAAAGCGACGGAATTATTCAAGTCTCTGTTGGGGGCTCCGCATATTTTTCGGGACAGTGCGTAAATAATCGCGTTGTTGGATCAATCGCATTTGCTCAATTCGCACATCAAGTTGCTGCACAATACCCAAACATTACGGTTGCATTGCACACAGATCATTGTGCAGAAAGCTATTTAGATGATTGGATTAAGCCACTTTTAGCCTATGAGGCAGATCAAGTTGCGCACGGCAAAGAGCCGATTTTCCAGTCGCATATGTGGGACGGATCCACAGTTAAGCTTGAACACAATTTAGACGTTGCGGAAGAATTGCTTGAGGCGTCGGCGAAGGCTCATACGGTGTTAGAGATTGAAATTGGGGCCGTGGGAGGCGAAGAAGACGGTCATAGAGCAGACATTGATGAAAAACTATACTCAACGCCGCAGGACGCTATGCGAGTAGTTGAACGATTAGGTTTGGCAGAGAGCGGAAGATATATGGCTGCTTTTACGTTCGGCAATGTGCATGGTGCATACAAGCCTGGTGTTGTCAAGCTGCGACCACAGTTGCTAGACAACATTCAAAGCGCTGTATACAACAAGTACAAGCTTGATTTATGTAATCGCAAGTTTGGTGTGCCAACAAAACCATTCTTATTGGTATTCCATGGAGGTTCTGGATCTACTCCCGAAGAAATTGCGCAAGCTGTAAGCTACGGCGTAGTAAAAATGAACATCGATACAGACACACAATATGCGTTTACTCGAGCGATAGCAGATCACATGTTCCACAACTACGACTCAGTTCTTAAAATCGACGGAGAAGTTGGAGCCAAAAAACTCTACGACCCAAGGTCTTGGGGCAAAGAGGCAGAAAAAGCAATGGCTCAGCGTGTTGTTGAAGCCTGTGTACAGCTTGGCTCTGCCGGTAAAGCCTTATAAGTTCATCAAGTTGAAAATTAAATTCGGTATTGGCTTTGCGCTAGTCTTAACACGTAGGAATTGTGTTTATTTGGGCAACGTTAGCCCAAAAATGGAGGTTCAGCATGCCTGGAATTGTGCTTATTGGCGCTCAATGGGGTGACGAGGGTAAAGGCAAAGCGACTGATTTAATTGGTTCTAAGGTAGATATTGTCGCAAGATTTAATGGCGGTAATAACGCTGGACATACTGTTGTTGTGGGAAACGAGTCTTACGCTTTGCATTTACTTCCTAGCGGTATAATCAGCCCTAATGTAACTCCTGTTATTGGTAATGGTGTTGTTGTAGACCCAGAAGTTCTGTTTGAGGAGATTGACGCACTTGAATCTAGAGGTGTTGATTGCTCTCGTTTGAAAGTGAGCGAGTCTGCGCATGTGATTACACCTTATCATCGCGTAATTGACAAGGTTACGGAGAGGTTCCTTGGCAAGCACAAGATTGGTACAACAGGTCGCGGAATTGGCCCGACTTATGCAGATAAGATTAATCGCGTTGGTATTCGTGTGCATGATTTATTTAATGCAGAGCATTTGAGGGATAAGGTTGAAGCTAGCTTGCATCAAAAGAATCAGATGTTAGTTAAACTTTACAACCAGCATCCAATAGATATTGATGATGTTACAGCACAGCTTGTGGAGCTTGGAAAGCGTTTGAAGCCTTATGTTGCAGATACTTCGCTTATACTGAATCAGGCTATAGAAAATGGCAAAACCGTGCTTTTTGAAGGCGGTCAGGCAACCATGCTGGATGTCGATCATGGAACTTACCCATTTGTAACATCCTCAAATCCTACTGCAGGAGGTGCTTGCACGGGAACTGGCGTTGGTCCAACTCGTATTACGCGAGTAATTGGAGTTGCTAAAGCCTATATCACTCGTGTTGGTGAAGGTCCATTCCCTACGGAACTTTTGGATGAAAGTGGCGATTGGCTGCGTGAGCAGGGTCACGAATATGGCGTAACTACTGGTCGCCCTCGCCGATGCGGATGGTTTGATTCCGTTGTAAGCCGCTATGCTACTCGCGTAAATGGCTTAACTGATATTGTCCTTACTAAGTTAGATGTTTTGACTGGCTTAAAAGAAATTCCAGTTTGCGTAGCTTACGATGTAACTTTGTCTGACGGAAGCGTTGAGAGAATGAACGAAATGCCAGTAGATCAGTCTCTGTTTGCTAGCGCTAAGCCAGTTTACGAGATGCTTCCAGGATGGAGTGAGGATATTTCGCAAATTCACAAGTTTGAAGAATTGCCAGCAAATACTCAAAGCTACGTAAAGCGCTTAGAAGAACTTTCCAAGTGCCGTATTTCGGCAATTGGTACTGGTCCTCAGCGCGACCACATTATTAGCGTTCATTCGTTGATTGATTAGTGACTATTTGAATAGCTATTTAAGGCTATTTAAGGCGGCTAAAAACTATGAGTATTCCAAGCAGTAATTGCCACGACTTGCCTAAAAAGCATAAGCATAAATCACTTGGTGCAAAAACATATTTTGTTGTGTTTATTGGCGGATTGCTTGGCGCTTTTGTGCGTAGTGAAATAAGTGGTTTTACGCACGGCATGCATTGGGACTCGGGATATTCTATGCTTTTTAGCCGCTTTACTTTTGCAACTCTTTTGTCGAACGTTTTAGCATGTTTTATTCTTGCTTTAGTAAGTTCACTTGTTGTAAGTGGGAAGAGCTGCAAGAACAAAGACTTAATAAAATACGGTTTTTGCACGGGATTTTGCGGCGGACTTTCAACAATGTCTACTTTTGCTTTTGAGGGCGCGCATTCCGCATTTACTGCAATGAACATTGTAGAAGTAATTGCCATTATGGCGTTGTCTATGGTTCTTGGCGTTTTAGCAGTGCTTGTTGGGAGTCTAATTGGAGATAAAATTTTTGCTTTTAAAGGCAATGGCAGCGTAAAAAATGCTGGTGATTCAAACGTCATCAATAAAATAGACGCTAACAGGGGCGGTGCAAAATGATGTCTTACGCATATGTTCTTTTTTGGCTGCCTGTTGTTTTCGCTGGACTTGGCGCCGTTCTTCGTTGTGCAATATCTGACGCAATCGGGCGCGCTTATAACCATGATTTTCCAATCGCAACTTTGCTAATCAACGCTTTTGCGTCTTTTATAATGGGCTTAGTTGTATTTTTAAGTTCTTCGATTATATACGATTTAACTTTTGCTTCGACTATTATTTACACGTGCGCATTGGGATTTTTAGGCGGATTTTCAACGTTTTCAACCGCAATCTTAGAAATCGTAAGCCTGTTTAAGCTAAAGAAAATCAAGCTTGGACTATGGCTTTTTATTAGCGAACTAATAGTGCCATTCTTGTGCGCATTTATTGCATACGCTGGACCGTCATTTGTAATATTTATGCTTCTAAAGTCTTAAGTTTTGAATTTTATTAATTGACGTATTTTATTAATTTATATTTATTGTGTTATTAAAAATGTTAAAATGCTTGATGTATTTGTTTGCGATTTGATTTAAGAATAGGTTTATTGTGACTTTAAAGAACGTAGGCGGTTTTATACGCGATTTTTTGCGCGACTTTTCTGATCGCGTTCTTAAAACGCTTAAGCATCTTAGATGGAAGATGGTTCTTGCTGGCATAGTTGTTGGTCTTGTTTCTGGCGTGCTTGTAGCAACTTATAGACTTGGGATTGAGTACGGAACCGATTTTGCGCGATGGATGTATGCGCAAATATTGCAAAACATGCTTTGGATTGTGCCTTGCGTGGTTTTTGCAATTGCTGCTGGGCTTTTTATTGGCTGGATGAGTCGCAAAGAAAGTATGGCGTCTGGAAGCGGCATTCCACAAGTTGTTGGATACGTTCAACGCGGTCTAAAAATGTGTTGGAACACTATTTTGCCTGTTCGATTTGTAGGCGGATTGTTGGGTTCGCTATTTGGCTTGTCTCTTGGGCGCGAAGGCCCTTCGATTCAAATCGGAGCTTGCGGCGCGCAAATGATGTCTCGCATCTTTAGAAAGGGCAATAAAAACGATACGCAAGAGCATTATGTTGTAACCGCTGGAGCGGCAGCTGGCTTATCTGCAGCGTTTAGCGCTCCACTTTCTGGGCTTATGTTTGCTATGGAAGAAGTTCAACACGGATTGTCTTCTACAGTTCTTATGGGAGCTGCTGCTGCATCTATTTGCGCGGACTTTGTGTCTCAAACATGCTTTGGACTTCGACCTGTTTTAGACTTTGGAAGAATTCCAGACTTACCAATGACACTTCATTTTTGGCTGATTCCACTTGGCATTTTTGCAGGGCTTATTGGCTCTTTAATGAACAGATCCTTGCTTGGATTACAAACGCTGTATAAGTATTTGCCAAAGTGGGCTCCCGTATCTGTAGCATGCTTAATCGCGATTCCTGTTGGCTTATATTTGCCAGATGTTCTTGGAGGAGGATCGAATCTTGTTAAGCTCTCTGAATATGGAAAAGCAAGCATAGCGCTTCTGTGCATCCTGTTTGTTGCAAAAATGCTATTTACTTCTACAAGTTTTGGATGCGGAGCGCCTGGCGGAATTTTTATGCCAATTCTTGCTGTCGGCGCACTTGCAGGCGGCGTTGCTTCTCGCGCAATAATAAGCATTCCGATTCTTGGCATTGACGCAAAGCTAATGCCAATTTTTACAGTGTGTGTTATGGCTGGCACGCTTTCGGCTTCTGTAAAAGCTCCGCTCACTTCGATTTTGCTAACTGTAGAAATGTCGGGAACAATGATTCACACTCTTCCAGTTGCTGCATCTGCTTTTATTGCGCTTCTTGTATCCGATATTTTGCACACTAAGCCAATCTATGGCGAACTTCTGGAAAGATATATGGCTTCTAATCCAAAACTTGTGCGTTAATACAACAAAAACAGCAATGTGGATAACTTTTTGGCGGAATTGCAACGTTTATTGATCCTTTAACCACATTGTTTAAATAGTATTGCCTAATGGTTTAGTATGCGATTCAATAGCCACATGGACAATATGACTATTGATAATTACGATGCTCCTTCTTGCGTTCCGCGCATTATAGAAACGTACCCGCCTCAGGCGAGTGCGATAAAAAGTATGCGCAAAAGTACATCTGATAGTAATAAGTTGGAAGATTCGACTGTTATCGCATCTTTGAATCATGCGAATCATGTGGATAATGCAGATTACGCAAATCATGTAGATTACGCGACTGGTGTATCTTCTACTTCAGTTCATAGCGATTTTGATGCATTAGATAATCATAGTGTTCAAAAAAATATTGGTAGCTTGAACTATTCGCTAAAGCCTTTTCCAAAAAATGTTGTAATCGGTTCATCGGCAAATGATGGAGTTGGTTTAAGCACTACTCTTGCTCTTCTGGCAAGTCATATATCTAGTAAAAAATATGTTGTTGCACTAATCGACGCAGATATTTCTAACGGCGGATTAGATGTTTTGTTGGGATTGGAGCAGGACGAGGGTAGAAGATTGCAAGAGGTTCAAGCTCCTTTAGGACGATTAGACGGATATGTATTGCGTTGTGAACTTCTGCACTGGAATAACGTTGATATTTTGGCTTACGCTCCTTGGAAAAGTGAAGAGCCTAAACCATGGGTTATTGAAGCTGCTATTAGAGGTCTTTCCAACGCTTGTGATGTAGTAATTGTTGATATTGGATCTGGTTTTTCAGCAAGAAGGCTTTTAAAGAATCTTCCAACTTTAGCGCAAGTTCCAACCATATTTGCTGCAGAGCTTAGTGTTCTTGGTCTTGCCAGATTGCGCGCATATTGGCGAAGCCTAGAATCTGACCATAAAGATTACTCTAGAAAACAAACTTCTATTGTCGCAGGATTAAATCCGCGTGGTCTTTCTAAAAGGTTTTGCCCTGTAAATGTTAATGAAGCTTGTGATTATTTGCTTTGCGATGTAGAAGGCCCAATTGGTCACGATCCTAAAATGTACGAAGACATAATATCTGGTTACGGTATAAGAGATATTCCAAAATCCGCCAAAATTCCAATAGAAAAAATAACAACATGGTTGCTTGGAGACTCCTCTAATTCCTCTTTGAAAATATCTGGAAAACAATCTGAACAACAATATAAACAATCAAATTCACAATCATATGAATCTGAAAGATTCTCAAAAATATCAAGGGGTAAGCATGGTTTTAGAAGATATTGATTTTGGCATTCTGCAAGAGCTTGCGGATAACCCTCAAACAACAGATATTGTTGTTACAGACACAGGTCGCGTTTGGGTAGATAAAGGTTTTGGGTTGCAAGAGTACAATCCAAGAATTCCATTTGATAATCCTATGATTTTGCGAGAATATGCAGTTTGGCTTTGTGCACAATTAGGCAAAAGATTAGATGATTCATGCCCAATCGCAGATGCTTCTAGCCCAGTAGGAGTGCGAGTACACGCTCTTATTGCTCCAATAGTTTTAAGTGGTGCTGCTATTTCGATTCGTTTTCCCGCTTTAAAACGCTATTGCTTAACAGAGTTAAGTAGTAGAGGAATGTTTCCTATTGAATTATCTAGAATACTTTATTTATTGGTAACTCAACGTGCGAATATTTTGATTACGGGAAGCACTGGCTCTGGTAAAACAACGTTAATGAAGTCTCTTTTAGCTTCTTGTGATGAAAAAGACAGAATAGTGACTGTTGAAGAAACAAGAGAATTAGGTTCATTATCTAAGGATCATGTGTCTTTAGCTACAAGAGAAGCAAACGTTGAAGGAGTAGGCAGCGTTGGCTTGTCGGATCTTGTAAAGGCAACTTTGAGGATGAGACCAGACAGAATTATTTTAGGTGAGTGCAGAGGTCAAGAAATAGCTGATTTATTACGCGTTTTTACATGTGGTCATAAAGGTGGAATGACAACTTTGCATGCTGATAAAGTCCAAAAGGTGCCAGCCAGATTAATGTCTTTAGGGCTTCTTGCAGGACTGGAACCTTCTTCACTATGTGCTCTTGCCGCTGATGCTTTTGATGTTGTTATACATGTAGAAAGAGTAAATGGTATGCGAATTGTAAAAGAACTTGGAGTATTGCGTTCTACGGATTCTGGCGCGTTAGAAGGTGTGCCAATTTTAAGATTGAAAAATTGCGTTAATTCTAATGATAGTAATTTTTCTGCTCAGATAGAGGAAACGTCTGCTTGGAAAAATTTTGCTGTTAAATGGCATTTACCGTTGAATACAGGGTTGTTTCTGTAATTGATACCGACAGTAAAGGATTTTTTGAAAATGGGTATTGAAGAATCACTAGCTGCTCTTGTGTCTTCTTTGCGTTCTGGTGCTTCTTTTGAATCGATTATAAGAGGAGACAGCAATAATGAGAATCGCAATGGACTTATTGAAGAGACCGATAATGGCAATAACAATTACAACAGCAATAACAGCGAAAGCTATTTCCAAGTTATAAACGTTGAATCGGTGTTTAAATGGATTGATTCTCGCTGTTCTAATAGGATTAAAAATCTTAGCGCTCGCCAAAGAAGTAAAGTTAGAAAAGACATGCGCAAGGTTGCACAATCGCTTATGTCTGTATACGAATTGAGCAGTTCTATAGGATGCTCTATGACTGATTGCGTTCAAGCTGTTTCTGACTCTTATCATGCCAATAAGAGGGTTAATGATTTAAGATCAGAAGTTTTTGCGATGCCTAAAGCAACTATTAGATTGCTAACTGCTCTACCATTTTTGGCTCTTCTTACTGGACAATTGTTGGGTGTAAATCCAATATTGATGATTTTTACAAGTTCTAGAGGATACGCACTCTTAGGTATTGGCTTATTGTTTTATGTAATCGGTCTTTTATGGGTTACATGGATCATGAAGTCATCTAAAAAAGCAATGCTGAGTGCTGTTTCTAATGTCGATTAATGAGTTAATGGTTATTAAGGATCGTGGAAAATGTTTAAGGCAATTATCGTTTGGATTATTTTAGTAGCTTATATAGTTACATTATGCAAATTTTTTACTAGACAGATGATTCTTAACCCGTGCTATGAGCGCGCTTGTAAACCTGCGATTTCTATGAGAGACAATTACGATTTTAGGCGTAACAAAGTTGAAGATATAGATCCAATTTTGGGTTTGCAAATGATGATAGTTGCTTTAAAAAGTGGAGTCGCAATTACTAGAGCGCTTGACGCTGTTGGATCATCTATTCCTGGAGGAAAAGGGATTTGGCTAAGGAATGTTTCTAAAGCACTACTTTCTGGAGATACTTGGATAGAAGCTTGGAGTGCTCCTTATGTGTGCTTCGATAAAAAAGATAAAAATCCATCTGCATCTTTTGTGTTAAGTATGTGGCTTAGACAGTCACTTAGAGAGTCATGGAGTTGTGGAAGTTCTCCAGTTCCTGTACTCATAGCGATTTTACAAAATTATGAGCAATCTATGCGAAACGTGGCAAAAAAAGAAAGCTCTAGGCTTTCTGTTCGTCTGCTTCTGCCTGTTGGGTTATGTTTTCTGCCAGCGTTTATTTTCGTAGGAATTTTGCCGACAGTATCTGCATTTATGTATTAATCGCAATCTAAAAATAAAAAATTTGTATCCCAATATTGGGTACATAAATAAAAGAAAAATAACAATAAAAATAACAAAAAGAAAGGTAACGGTGAGTGATTATGAGATTAATTACTGCTGCATTGTCAACATGGTATTGCATGTGTTCAATGCGAATGAATGAAGGATTAATTAAAGCTGAACAAGCATGTAATAGAGTGCAGAATCGTTTGAGCAAAGATTTAAAGCAGTGTGATGATGGGGCTGTTACGGCAGAATATGCTGTTGTTCTTATAGCTGCCACAGCTTTTGCTACAGTGCTTATTGCTATTGCCAAATCAGATGCTGTTCGTACAGCTATCAGTGAGCTTGTTACAAAAGCTCTACATGTTAGCTAGCTTTAAGTAAATAGTCATTTGTAAAACTGTGAAACATTGCGTGAAACTTAAAACATACTTTGAAAAACGTGATATGAAATATTTATAAAGTTTTTTTGACCGTGATGTTTATGTGATTTGTTGTGGGATTTTAACTAATGCGAAAAGAAACGAGACAAAATGGAGAATCATGTATTTTTGAACATTTTAGATAAGAGAACGACTAAGAATAATTGTATAAATAATTCAAAAGATTCTGGGGCTGTTACCGCAGAATTTGCTATTATTCTTCCTGCAGTTGTGGTACTTGCTTTAACGTTATTTTTTGTTGGTAAATCAGTAGTAAATACAATGAATTGCCATGATGCAGCAGGTCAAGTAGCATACTATGTTGCTTCGCACCACAATTCTAAAGATGCGCAAAATATAGTATCTAAAGTATCTGGAGTTAATAGTTCTGTAAAAGTCAAATATGTTGGGAATATGGCAGATATTGTTGTAAGCTGCCCAGTTGTGCCAGACCCTTTAAAAGTATTGCCATTGTCTGTGGAAGCTCGCATTAGCCAGGTTTTAATATGAGTCAAAAAATATGTAAACGATTAAGCATTTTGAATACGCAATATTACAGTTTTAAACATTTGCGTAGAGCAGATTGTGGTTCTGGAACTATGCTAGGCATAGGATTGGTAATAGCAATCTGCTCTATGCTTGTTGTTTGTGCGACTTTAGGGTCAATTTTGGTGCAAAAACACCGAGCTTACGCTCTTGCAAATGCATCGGCTATATCAGGTGCAGTTGCTATGAGAAATATGCAAGATGATGCATGTCAAGTTGCAGAGCGCACAGCAAAGGCAAATAATGGGAAAATAGAATCTTGTGTTGAAAAAGATGATGATGTATTAATCAGTCTAAGTGTGCCTTTACGACTTCCTATGGTTAATAAGATAAATGTAATGGCTAGAGCTGGTTTAATAGATTGCGACTAATAAGTGTGTGGAAAATATCAAGTATTCATGCGATTGGTCATAATGTAGCATGTTAATAGGCGATTAGCATGTTAATGTCTAAATGTTTAGAATAGAACAGAAACTTTGCTCAAGTAGAGTTGAGCTAATATTCAGGTGACGGTAGGTTATAGTTATGGCACTTGCATTGTATCGAAGGTATCGTCCAGACACGTTTGAAGGAGTGATAGGACAGAATCAAGTTACCGTTCCTCTTATGAGAGCGCTAGATCAAGGCAAAATAACGCACGCCTACCTATTTTCGGGTCCACGCGGTTGTGGAAAAACAAGCTCTGCGCGTATTCTTGCTCGTTGTATTAACTGCAAAGAGGGTCCTACTTCTAAACCATGCGGAAAATGCCAAAGCTGTAAAGATCTTGCAACAGGCGGATCAGGTTCAATAGACGTTGTAGAAATAGATGCTGCAAGCCACAATGGTGTTGACGATGCTAGAGAATTACGCGAACGTGCAGGTTTCGCTCCAGCGCGCGATCGATATAAGATTTTTATTCTTGATGAAGCGCACATGGTAACTCCGCAAGGATTCAATGCTTTGCTGAAGATTGTGGAAGAGCCACCTGAGCATGTTATGTTTATTTTTGCCACTACTGAACCAGATAAGGTGATTGGAACTATACGTTCTAGAACCCACCATTATCCGTTTAGACTTGTTCCTCCAGAAGTAATGGGACCGTATTTGCAAGACATTTGCAAAAAGGAAGGTATTCAAGCGCAAAAGGGCGTTTTGCGGCTTGCTATGCGCGCTGGCGGCGGATCCATGCGAGACACATTATCTGTTTTAGATCAGCTTATGATTGGCTCAGATGATGGTGTTATCTCGTTAGATTCAGCAGTTGCTTTGCTTGGTTTTACGCCTTCTAATCTTATTGCAGATGTTATTGATGCCCTTATTGAAAAAGACGGTGCAAAATTATATGAAGTTGTACAAAAAGTGGTAGTCGGAGGATTTGACACTCGTAAGTTTGTGGAAGATCTTCTCGGACGGTTGCGTGATTTGTTGCTTTTGGTTTCTGCTGGTCCAAATTGTGCTAAAAACTTGTTAGGCGATTTATCGCCAGAAGACATGCAAGATTTGCAACGACAATCAAGTCAGCTAACTTTGAGAAGCTTGTCCAAAATGGCAGAAATCGTCAATAATGCTTTTGCGGGAATGGCAAATGCGGTTTCTCCTAGAATGAATCTTGAGATTCTTATGGCTAGACTTCTTGCTGATATGCAATCTAGTACTACTGCGCAGGAACCATTTTCTAAAGCCACTAATCAATCTCTTGCAAAGTCCTCCTCGCATCCTGCATCTTCTGCAAGGCATTTTATTGGTTCAAATTCTGCTGTAAATTCAGTTAATCCTGTTAATCCAGTAAATCCAGTAAAAATTGCTGAAAATCCTTCGGTAATTCTTGATGATAAATCTGAAATCAACAATAACACGCAAGCGAATTGGTCAACTGCAACTGTTGAAAAACAGACAACACAAGAGCTTGACGTGGACGAAACTTGGGATAATCTGGTTAAAAATCTGCCAGACGATGTTCGTGAATACGTAGAGAGAGATCGCGTTCCAAAAGTTAGATTAGACGATGGAAATGCGGCAAAAAGAAGGCTTGTATTAACTTTTGACCAGCCTATAAGCCAACATGCTTTTGCGCTCGCTATTTGCACAACAGAACCTTACGATGGTAAAAAAGTGCCAGTTGTGGTTATGAACAAAGTAAAAGACGCATTTGGAAAAAACGTTGCAATAGCGCCAGATTTAGTAGCTGCAAACGGCGAAAAAGTGGAGTCTGTTGCAAGAATGACTCCGCAACGACTAGCACAAGTTAAGCGAGACTTGCTTATGCGAAAAGCTGGAATCGTAAAAGGATTCGGAAAAATAATCGAGAAAAGTTCTGATTCAAATTCAAATAATTCGAATTCCAGTAGCGATGATGCTGGCTCTAGTGACGATTCAAGTGCTGGTGCGGAGGTTAGCGACTTATCTGGTTCTGCAATTTCAGAAAGTGCTTTAGATTTAGATATTGAGAAAGATGACGCATGGGCAGGTATGGGATCTGCTCCAATGGGAGATGCGATTGCTGCATTGCAGAATGCAGATTTTAATGCTGAAGTAGTAAACGATTCAGAAAACGCAGATAACGCTGCATCTAACGCGCAGCAATGGGGGCAAAAGTCGAAGATAAGCCAGCAAAATCCTCAGCGCGCAAATTCAGAATCACAGGCAGATAATGAGTCAAAAGCACGAATCTCTGATGGTGTAAACGGCGCGCAAGAAGACGAATGTTCAATGCAGGACGAATCGTTAGAGTCGGCAACCAATTTGAGCATAGATGATTTAGAGAAGATGTTTGAGGTGAAATCTGTAAAAGAATTCGCTGCAAGTGATCCAAAAAATCCTAAAAATGCAGGATTGCATAAGCGAAAGCAAGAGGAGTAAGTAAAAGTGCATAACGTGTCATCGTATGACGGTGCAATAGGCAGAGTTATTGATGCGTTCTCTAAGCTTCCAGGAATAGGACCAAAAGGCGCGCAGCGAATTGCATTCTATATACTTTCATCATCTGATGTACAAACGCAGGATTTAATTGACGCAATCAGTGACTTGTGCGAGAATGTGCGATTTTGTGAAATTTGCGGAAATGTTTGCGAGCAAAGCCCTTGTGTTATTTGCCAAGATCCGCGAAGAGATCACACAAAAATATGCGTTGTAGAAGAGCCCAAAGACATTATGAGCATTGAGAGAACTCACGAATACGCTGGCGTTTACCACGTTTTGGGCGGTGCCATTAATCCAATGGCAAACATTGGACCTGCAGACTTAAAAATAACGCAACTACTTGAGCGTTTAAAAGACGCGCAAGTAAAAGAAGTCATTTTAGCGCTTGACCCAAATATTGAAGGAGAAGCTACAGTAACTTATTTAGCACGTTTGCTTGAGCCGCTTGACATAAGTATTACGCGACTTGCAAGCGGATTGCCAGTTGGTGGAGACTTAGAGTATGCAGACGAGATAACTCTTGGTCGCGCATTTGCAGGAAGACAAGAAGTATAGAAGATTTGTGAATTCATAAGCAAACGCGTTTGATAAGTCGCAAGAAACCGCTTGTTGTATATACGCCACTCATAATATCTCTAAAACTAAAAATAAATAGAGCACAGTTGATAGTCTAATTTTAGATTAGTCTTATTTGGATTAATTCTTATTGCATTAGCGTGCTTTAGATAATAGTGACGGCTGAACATAAGGGGTTACAGTGGCTCTTATAGTGCAGAAATACGGTGGATCGTCCGTAGAAGATACGGACGCAATTCAGCGTGTAGCCAAAAGGATTCTTGATACAAAAGCTGCTGGTAACGATGTTGCTGTTGTCGTTTCCGCTATGGGAGATACCACAGACGACTTGATTGACCAAGCAATGAGTGTAAATGCGCATCCTCCTGCTAGAGAGATGGATATGCTTATGACTGCAGGAGAGCGTATTTCCATGAGTCTTCTAGCAATGGCTATTCATGCTCAAGGCTCGCACGCATACTCTTTTACTGGTTCTCAAGCTGGATTTATGACAGACGCGCAATTTGGAGCAGCTCATATTCGCGCTGTTAAGCCAGATCGTGTTCAGCATGCGCTTAAAAAAGGCAGTGTTGCTATTGTTGCAGGATTCCAAGGAATCAGCGAGATTGGTGACGACACAACGCTTGGTAGAGGCGGATCAGACACTTCGGCAGTGGCGCTTGCTGTTGCTCTTGGAGCAGATGTTTGCGAGATTTACACAGATGTTGATGGCGTATTTACGGCAGATCCTCGAATTGTTCCAACCGCAAAGCGAATTCCTGTTATCGATTATGATTCAATGCTTGAGATGTCATCTTGCGGATCTCGAGTGTTAGCTTTGAGATGCGTTGAATACGCACAAAGATTCAGTATGCCTCTTCATGTTCGCAGCTCGTTTTCGCACAGAAACGGAACATTAATTGTGCCGAGTGGAGTAAATCCAAAGAGCTTGCCGAATTTAAACTAATTATTTATTAAAGAAGACACAAGCATAACAACAGACAGAACGCATAGGCAATAGACATAAGGCGGCAAAAATGGCAAATAAAATAACAAATGTAGACATTCGCTCAACAATGGGCGATTTATTCCCAGACTTAGGCCCAGAGACCCCTGTGATTTCTGGCGTTGCACACGATAGAAGCGAATCTATGATTACTCTTCGAGGCGTTCCCGATAAGCCTGGAAACGCTGCAAAAGTGTTTACAACTCTTGCTGCTGCAGACGTTAACATAGACATGATTGCTCAGGCAAGCGCATCCACCGAAACGGCTGACATATCGCTTACGGCTCCAAGCTCGTCCCTAGACGCCGTTTGCAAGGTTTTGCAGGGCGCGCGCGGCGAATTGCAATTTACGTCTATGGACGTGGACCCTTCTGTTGGCAAAGTCGCAGTTGTTGGCGTTGGAATGAAAACCTATTCTGGTCTCGCAGCAACCTTCTTTACAGCGCTAAGCGATCACGGTATTAATATTCTTATGATTTCTACATCAGAAATTCGTATTGCAGCGATTGTTCCAGTAAAACAGCTTGACGAAGCGGTTCGTGCGCTTCACACAGCCTACGGATTAGACGCAAGCAAAGTCGAAGCCGTTGTTTATGGAGGAAGCGGACGCTAATCGCGCGCAAAAATCACGCTTAAATAATCGCAAAAATCAAAGAAAATCGCAAAAACACGCAAAATAAGGGAGACAAAATGGCAATTATAAGCAACAAAGGCGTAAACCTTGCGGTTTTAGGCGCCACTGGCCAAGTTGGAATGGTTATGCGCCGCGTATTAGACGAGCGCGATTTTCCAATTAAAAACTTGCGATTTTTGGCTTCCGCACACTCCGCTGGAACTGTTTTGAAATATCGCAGCAAAGATGTTGTTGTAGAAGATGTAGAAAAAGCAGATTTAAGTGGAATTGACATTGCGATTTTCTCCGCAGGCGGCGGAACATCCAAAGTGTGGGCACCGCGATTTGCAGATGCGGGTGCAATAGTAATAGATAATTCTTCTCAATGGCGTATGCATAACGATGTGCCTCTTGTAGTTGCAGAAGTAAATCCAGAAGATTTAAATGATATTCCGCGTGGGATTGTTGCCAACCCTAATTGCACAACGATGGCGTGCATGCCTGTTTTAAAGCCGCTTTCCGATGCTTTTGGCTTAAAGCGACTTATTGTATCTTCTTATCAAGCGGTTTCTGGAGCTGGCAGAGCTGGAGCGTTGCAGCTTATGAACGAAGCGCAAGCTGCCTTAGATCAGGGCGCGGATAAGCTTGTGTTTGATGGGGATGCTATTGATTTTCCGCAACCAACAAAAGTTGCGCGCACAATCGCATTTAACGTTGTGCCATTCATTGGTGCGATTGTTGAGGATGGTTCGCAAGAAACCGACGAGGAGCAAAAGCTCCGCAATGAAAGTCGTAAGATTCTGCATCTGCCAAAGCTTGCAGCAAGCTGCACATGCGTGCGCGTAGGCGTTTTTACAGGTCACGGAATGAGCATTAATGCCGAATTTGAGTGCGATGTAACTCCAGATATGGCTCGCGAAGTGCTAAAATCGGCCGCTGGCGTTGCGCTAGATGATATTCCTACTCCTCAGCTTGCTGCAGGAAAATCCGCGAGCTATGTTGGGCGTATTCGCCAAGATCAAGCGGTTGATGGAAAGCGTGGATTGGCAATGTTTATTACAAATGACAATCTTCGTAAGGGTGCTGCTCTTAATGCTGTGCAATTGGCGGAAATCGTAGCTAAAAAACGACACTTTGTGGATTGATTAGACCTGCGCGAATTCGCTATTATAAAAAATTTTACGTAAAATGTAATTATGTCTATAGCTTCGCAAGAAATACAAAAGCAGCTTGATCGTATTGTTGCTCTTGGCTACCCAGATGTTGCAGATATGAGTGCTGCATCGTTTCGTGCTTTAGCTTTGCCGCTTATTCGCGCTCTTGATCAAAGCGATTTGGGTACTAATATTCTTCTTGTGCCTACTCGTGAGCTAGTTTCGCCAGAATCCTTAATTTCTAGGACGAGTATTGATCGTATGGCTGGTTTTACAACAATGCCGCCTAGAGATATAGCTAGTTTCCTGCCACAAGATGGTTTTGAGCCTCCAGAAGGTCCGTTTTACTTGGCATTAGACCCTCATACAGGTACATCGTATTTGAATCGTGAGCCAGATGTTGCCAGAAAACTTATAGATTCAGACGAGCGTCTTCCTTTGACTTTAGAAGAAGGATTGGCGGTTGTTACTCAGCATCCAGACTGGCTTGAAATAAAAAATGGTTTTAATCTTCTTGGGTCTAAAAGTTCCGATGGAAGAGTGCCGAGTATTTGGATGAGTCAAGGTGCTCCTCGTCTTGGAGCTGTATGGCCAAATTCAAGGCATACTTGGCTTGGCAACGCATATTGTACAGCACGTCGTGGTGTATCTCTATTCCAATGAAGAGTATTAAATATTAATCTAATAAATTAAGAAGTTGATAGAAAAAGCGTCATTAGGTAGTAAGTAAGCAAGGTGTATTGTGGCATACATAACTTTTGATCATGTTGTAAAAGAGTATCCATCTGGATCAAGTGTTGTGCGCGCTCTAGATGATGCTAGTTTTACAGCCGAGCGCGGTAAGCTCACCGTAATACTAGGGGCTTCGGGCGCAGGTAAAACTACAGCATTGAATATTTTAGGCGGTATGGATACGGCAACAAGCGGTAGCGTAACTGTTGGTGATTTAAATATTACAAAGCTAAATGGTCGTGGGCTTGTAAAGTATCGAAGAGAAGATATTGGTTTTGTTTTTCAATTCTATAATCTTGTTCCAAACTTGACGGCGTTAGAAAACGTGGAGCTTGCTTCACAAATTTGCTCAGATCATTTTGATCCAGCTCAAACACTTATTGACGTAGGGTTGGAAAAAAGACTTAATAATTTCCCAGCACAACTTTCTGGAGGCGAACAGCAGCGAGTTTCTATTGCGCGCGCACTTGCTAAAAAGCCTAAGTTGCTTTTATGCGATGAGCCTACGGGTGCGCTAGATTATGAAACTGGAAAAGCTGTTTTGCAATTATTGCAAGATATTTGCCAAAAAGAAGGAATGACGGTTCTTATTATTACTCATAATGCTGCTATTGCTCCTATGGCTCATAAAGTTGTGAGATTCCATTCTGGAAAAGTCGTAAGCGAAACAGTACAAGAAAATCCTACGTCAATTGCAGATATTGAATGGTGATTTGTAGAGTGGTGGTTTGTAGTGAGTAGCGAAACTGTAAAATCTAAGAAAATCAAGCGTAAATATGCGATTAGTAATAAGCGCTCACGTTCTATTTTTCCAATGGTTTTTATTAGTGCTATTAGAATGTGGGTTCACGAATGGCGTCGTTTTTGCATACTAGCAGTTATAGCAATGCTTGGCGTTGCTGTTATGACTGGCATTTATGCAGGATGCAACGATATGCTTCTTGGAGCAAATGACACTTACTCTAAGCTCAAAGCTTACGACCTACAAATTGTTTCTACGCTTGGTTTGACTGACAAAGATGTTAAAGCAATCAAAAAATTGCCATTTGTTAGTGAAGCAGAGGCGGGAAAGTCGTTTAAAGCTACTGCTCATCCTTCGAATAATGCCAATTTGTCTTATGCAATGAACGTTGTGCAATATAATCACAATGTTAAAAAACTGAATCGTCTGCATTTGATGCGTGGCAATATGCCAACAAACAATCGTCAAGCTGTGGTAACTGAACGATTTTTGCACGATAGCGGATTGCGCATTGGTAGCACACTGTTTTTGAGTATGCAACAAGTCGCTAATCAGCCTAATTCGTCTAATCAACCGATTCAAAATCAAAAATATAAGCTTCTAATTACAGGAAGCGTGTTAGACGTAAACGATTTGGATAATCCAAACGGGTATCAATCAAAAGCTTTCCGCAATTCCGTAATATCACGCTACCCTATTTTTACCTCTGCGATTACTGAAAGCACAAATAATCTTCCATACACAGCTATATATGTGCGCCTAAATGAGGCTCGACGCGTTAACGATTTTTCGCAAAAGTATCGCGCAATTGTGGCAAATGCTTCAAACCAGATTAAAGACAGTGTGCAAAGCGATTGCCAAGAGGCGCGCACAAATCAGGTTGTAAAAGACCAGACTAATCAACAAGTAGATCAAACTATAGCCAATATGCCAATGCTTAAAAACGCTCCCGACTCGGTTTTAGCTAAGGCTCGCGCGCAAATTTACGCAAAAATTAAGCCAGAAGTGCAAAAGCATGTTCCTCAAGCAAGATGGCATATTTTTGCTCGCATATCAAACGGGAGCTATACTCGCTTGCGTTCTGATGTTGCCTCGATTCAATCTCTTGGATACGCTTTCCCAGTGCTTTTTCTTGTGGTGGCAATGATGATGAGCCTAACAGCCATGGCAAGAATGGTAGAAGAAGAACGAGGACTAATTGGAACATACTTAAGCTTAGGTTATGGACGTTGCGCAGCAATAACAAGGCACGCTTTCTTTGCGATTTTTGCCTGTCTAGTAGGCGGCGGAATTGGCGATATTCTAGGATTCTTAGCAATTCCATCTTTACTACTTAAGATTTTGCGCGGATTGTACACAGTTCCAGGAGTTGTTTTACGATACGATTGGCTTTATGGTTCGATTTGTGTACTCGCGTTTGTAATACCAGTTGCAATATGCACAATAATCGTAAGCTGGAGGGAGACAAGGCAAGTACCATCGGCATTATTGCGTCCAAAATCTCCAAAAGCTGGCGCTCGCGTGCTTCTTGAACATTTACCTTTTATCTGGAATCGTCTAAGTTTCCTCAACAAAGTATCTATAAGGAATCTGGCTCGTTTTAAAGGCAGACTATTTATGACGATTGGCGGTGTAGCTGGTTGCACGGCATTAATCGTGTGTGCTTTAGCATTAAACGATACTGTAGCCACTCTTGGAATCCGCCAATATGACGGCATTTACCGCTACGATATGATTTCTATTTCCACTCCAGATGCATTTCAAAATATGAAGAAAAGTGTGCAAAAAGATAAATCCAGCAATCTTGTTGATACCATTTTGCCTGCCTACATTAGCTCTGGAGAAATCGCAAAAAGCGATGCAGATAATGGTAAATCTAATAGCAATTCCAATAACAATTCGCATAATAAAATCGTTGGAGATTCTGAAAGCGTACAAATCGTAGTTGTTAAAGATGCCGCAGCTTTGTCTAATATGGTTCGTCTACAAGATGTTAACAATAATTTGCAAAATATTTCACTTAATGATGATGGTCCGCTTCTTTCACAGAGTGCAGCATCGTCGTTGGGAATTGCGAGCGGAAACTATATTACAATAACAAACTCCAGTTTTAAGCGCGCAAAAGTGAAGTTGCGTGCAGTCGTGCGTAATCTTATTGGTTCAAATATTTATATGACTTCTCGCTGCTATGAAAGAATATTCGGTTTTAAAAATGGGAAAAATGTTAAGAATAATGCGCTAATTATGCGTCTTCGTGGAGACGATGATGCAAGAATGCGTTACGCAGACCATGTGGCAGATAGGGATGGCGTGTTAGCTGTTATGAACATTACGCGCATGAAACATTCGTTTAGCTTTGATTTAATGAATGCTGTGGTTGCGCTTATAGTAACTCTTGCAGCAGGTTTGGCGTTAGCTGTGCTGTTTACATTGGCAAGCACTAATATTTCGGAACGTGCGCGAGAGATGGCAACTTTAAAGGTTCTTGGCTTTTATCGTAGAGAAGTTCATGCTTACGTGCATAAGGAGATGCTTACTCTTACTGTAATTGGTATTCTTGTTGGTTTGCCTCTTGGAAGATTGGTTGCAGGCTTGTTAACAAATGCTTTGCGCATGCCTTCTCTGTATTTTGAGGTTGAAGTGTCTCCATTAAGCTATGTTATTGCTGGCTTTGCAACGCTGATCTTTGCTTTAATTGTTCAATGGTCAACTAATCCCGCGTTGGACCGCATTGACCCTGTTAGTTCGCTTAAAAGTGTTGAATAAAGTTGAATAATGAAATTCAAATATTTACGGGTTCTTATAAAATTGAAAGCTCACGCCTAAAAGAATGGAGTTATAGCAATGAGTGATATTGACCAAACTAACAATGGTCACACTAACAAGATGGAGCGCAGCCTTACAAAAAGACACGTGCAATTCATTGCTATAGGCGGAACAATCGGCACGGGACTATTCTTAGGTTCTGGCAAATCCATTAGTCTTACGGGTCCAAGCATTATGCTTGTGTACATAATTGTTGGTTTAATCATGTTTTTGCTTATGCGCGGCATTGGCGAACTTATGTACAAGGATCCAAATCAGCACACTTTTATTAGTTTTATTACTAAATACTTGGGCAAAGGCTGGGGCGATTTTGCAGGATGGTCGTATTGGATAGTGCTTGTGCTTATTGGCATGAGTGAGATTACGGCTGTAAGTACGTATTGTGTTACATTTTTCCAAACTTTTGGCATAGACGTTAGCAGCTGGAAATGGCTTATAGAAATAGCGTTTTTGGCTGCTTTAGTGTGCATAAATCTGGTTGCTGTTAAGCTATTTGGCGAAACAGAGTTTTGGTTCTCAATGATTAAAATCACGTTGATTGTGGCTCTTATTGCAACTGCTGCAGTTATGGTTATTATTGGCTACCATTACCCTGCAACACAGATTAGCGGCGTTGCAAATCCTGCAGGCCACGCAGGCTTTGACAATATTTTCAACAACTTCTCGCTTATGCCAAATGGATGGTTGGCATTTTTGATGAGTTTCCAAATGGTGTTCTACGCATACCAGCTTATTGAGTTTGTAGGCGTTACGGTTTCGGAAACTAAGAATCCTCGCCAAGTTTTGCCAAAGGCAATCAACGAGATTATTATGCGAATCTTGATTTTCTACGTTGGAGCGCTTGCTTCAATCATGCTAATTGTTCCTTGGCAACAATTTAAAGCTACCAATTCTAAAGGCGTTTATATGTCTCCGTTTATAATGGTTTTCCAATATGCGGGGCTTCATTGGGCTTCGGCGCTTGTGTTCTTTGTGGTAATAACAGCCGCATCTTCTGCGCTTAATTCGCTGCTTTATTCTGCAGGAAGGCATATGTATCAAATTGCGCTAGAATCTAATTCTCCTGTTCTTTCACATTTGCGCAAAGTTTCGCGCACTAAAGTTCCTGCACGAGCAATCATTTTTTCTGCTGCGCTAATCCTGTTCTCTCCGATTATTAACTCAATTCCTGGAGTGCATGGCGCGTTTATTGTGTTTGCTTCTGCGTCTTCGGCAGTAATAATCATGATTTACATTTTGATTATGGTTACGCACAGAAAGTACCGCGCTTCTGCTGATTTTATGCCAGATGGTTTTGTTATGCCGCATTATAAGCTGCTTAATTCTCTTACTATTGCATTCTTTGTGTTTGTGTACATAACGCTGTTTATTAGCGAAGACACTCGCGGATCGGCAATTGGCGGCATTATTTGGCTCTTGCTTTTTGGAGGCTATTGCGCGCTACACCAGCGCTGGCAGAATCGCGATTTGGCGGCGGCTTTGGGCAGATAGTTTTTGTGCAAGTAGTTACGCGATTTATGCTACGCTTTTTGTGTGCGAATTATTGTTGCGGATTGTAGTGCAGAATATACGGGTAGGCTTAATGCAAGTCTTCCAGTGGCTAAGCGCGTGTTGCTTATTAAGGCTGATGGTAGTGTACTGATTTTTTCAGAGTTAGGGTCCTATAAGCCACTTAATTGGATGGTTGCTCCTTGTACTATGCGCGTTATTGATGGAAATGTTTCTAAAGATAACGATTGTTCTTGTGAAGACGACGATTCGAGTTCTGTTTCTTCAGATGGTGCTGTCGGCGCTTGTAGCACGGAGGCTTTCGACTTTTCGCGCGTTTTTGGCGATGGAACTGTTTTAAAAATTGTTGCAAAAAAGGGCAATGACCTGCTTCGCATTGTTCTGCAACACGTTTATAGCGATTCTTCGTATGATTTAGGCACAGACCCAGGTCTTGTTAAAGATGGTGTAGAAGACCATTTGCAGCGCTACTTAGCTGAGCAAATTGAGCGTATTGGCGATGGTGCTACATTGGTTCGCCGAGAATATCCTACTGCTATTGGCCCCGTGGATATTATGGCGCAGGATTCAAACGGTGTTCATGTTGCTATTGAGATTAAGCGACACGGAGGTATTGATGGTGTTGAGCAGCTTACTCGTTACTGTGAGTTGTTGAATCGAGACCCGTTGCTTAAACCAGTTCGAGGTATTTTTGCTGCGCAGACTATTAGCCCGCAAGCGCGAGTTTTGGCTGAGGATCGTGGCTTTACTTGCTTAATCCTCGATTACGATGAAATGCGCGGTGTTGAGTCTAACGATCTTCGCCTGTTTTAGCTTAACGATTTTTTGCTTTATCTGTAATTTATTACGAAATTTACGTAAATTTACGTATAAAAATGCCGCGCAAGATTTATTCAAGCGCGGCATGATTCGATTGGTAATTAATCATTAAGAGAATTAATCATTAAGAGATTAATAGATCAGGAAGCATAGAGAATATCTACAACAAAGTAAAGCGTTGAATTTGCAGGAATTGTTACATTTCCTTGTGCATCCTTCTTATCTTCTTTGCCATAGCCATCTTCTGGAGGAATTACCAAAAGAACTTGAGATCCGACTTTCTTCCCAGCTAAGCCTTTAGTCCATCCTGGAATCACTTGACCTGCAAGAGAGAAGTCTGCAGGCGTGCCGCGCTTCCATGACGAATCAAATTGATGCAATTTGCCGTCTTTATCGATAGTCCAGCCAGTGTAATGAGCGGTTACAGTGCTTTCTTTGGTCACCTCTTTACCAGTTCCTTCAATCAAAGTTTGAGAAACCAACTTTCCATCTGGCACGTAGTTATTCTTATCTAACGATGGTTCTCCAGATTTACTCAGAGTTACTTTCGGCAGATTTTCAGGGATATCCTTAACTTTATTGCCTGTTGCGCGTTCAAGAGATTTCATTGAAGAAACAAGAGTTAACACCATTACGTACGCATCTTGCTTGGTTTGCGGATTTGCAGGCACACCAAATGCAATCGTGGAATTAATTTTTCTTCCCTTAAACAGTGCATAATAAGGTTTACTCGTAACGCCTTTTTTAACAACGATTGAGCAATCTGGTTTGCCTTGTTTCCATGTGTTCATAAGCTCTTTGCCGTTTTTAGCATTGTACACAATGCCATTAGCGCATACGCGACTATTTTCTTGGATTTTAGCACCGTTTCCGTTTTGCAAAATGGCGTAAGAATTTGGCTTTACGTCTATAGGAGTAGTTATATCGACCTTTGGTTGTTTGCCTAAAGTTCCACTAGCCTTGACGCCGCCTAAAACTTGCATTCCAGCAGCATTCGCGGCTGGGTCTGCCATTCCGTTATCATTCGTGCTATTCCCGCTGCAAGATGCCATTGTAAAACACAAGGCTGCAGCGCTAATTGTGCTAATTGCGCGTATTGCAAAAGATTTGATTGTGTATAATCTGGTTTTTCTCATAGGTTTAAGACTATCGCTTGAGTCTGATTTTAATTATTCAGTAGCAAATATATTAAATATTACGAAGAATTGTAAAAGATTAATAAATATAACAATCGATTAATTATAAAAGATTATGAAAGATTGTAGAATAGATAGGAGCAAATACGATATGACGATTATTAAGGCGAATATCAAAAAGAATTCATGCTCTGATTACAAGCATAATGCATGATTTATTGCTGATTAGGATGCAGAAAGAGGTTTGATGCAACGACCTACAAAACGAGCTAAGTTTATGCGAGGAATCGTGGCACCTATTTTTGGGTTGCTTGCTGTGCTTAGTATTGTTCTTGGTGTTCTTAATGCCACAGTTTGGAAGCCAAACTCTATTGTTTCGGCTCATACAAACGTGTATGGTTCAAGATACATTGTTACGGATCCAGGTGTTTTAAATCTTGTGGATTACCGCGTAAAAATTAGTGTTGCGGCTCTTAATACTCGTAAGCCGATTTGTGTAGCAGTTGGTTTGGCTAAAGATGTTCGTGGGTGGACTCGTGGCTACTCTGTACAGAGAATAACTGGTTTGCAAGATTGGGAGAATCTTTCTACTGTCCCTATGAAGGCGGATGATTCTGCAAAGTCAGATGTGAATAACAAAAATTCTGTAGATTCCGCGAATAACTCTGATTCTAAGGCTTCTAAAGATGTAGATTTTAAAGATTCAGATTTGTGGACTAATGCTACTTGCCAAATGGGTTTGGCTAAATTGTTTGTTAATGCGGAAGATTTTGAACAATCTGAGAACATTGTTCCTGGAGATTTGAGCAGTGGCAATGCTGTAAATCAAGCAAATCAAGAAAATAGCCAGTCGAATCATCAAAAAGTTTCATCCGCATTGCGTGCAAGGATTTCTCGACGCGTGCTGATTATTGACTTAGGTAAAAATTCTCCTGAAGCATTCGTAGAGTTTCGTTGGCGTAGACACAATCTTCCAGATTTTGCAACTCCTTTGTATTTTGTTGGAGCACTGTTTGCTCTGCTTTGTGTCCTTTCTGCTTCTGTGTTCGCTATGGCTCCACATCGCAGGCGTAATAAGCGTTTGGTGGCTAGTAGAAGTGGTCTTATTACTGTAGAAAGTGTATCCAGAGACGAAGAAGTTAAATTCTCAGATGCTTTTGCTGGCACAATGGCTAGTATTTTTGGCAGTTTTGCTAAAGATAAGAAGTCAAGGCATAAAGGTTCTTCAGCTTCTCATGCTCGTCATGGTTCTCATTCAAAAACTCGTGTTGCAAAGTCGCAAGCAACCGTGGATTTGTCTGTAAACGTAAAGTCTGGTTTAAATTCTTCTCCAACTCCATCTTTGGATGAAACTGCTGTGATTTCTAAAGAAGATTTGCAGTCTTATTTTGCTCGTTTTGCTAGTGAATCATTCTCGGATGTTTCCAAGAATAATAGCGATTCGTCTACTGTTTTAGAAGTTTCTGATGTTTCTTCTGATAAATCTTCCTATGATTCTTTTAAAGATGAAGATGCTATACGTGATTCCAAAGATTCTTTGAATGATGATTCTAATAAAAAGCAATCTTCAAAGGAATATTCAGGGAATAGTAGCAATAATAATTCTAGAAAGTCGAGTCATAGCAATCGCGGCAACCGCAATAGTAGATATGGTAGAAGAAATCGTGATTCGCATGACAATCAAGATGGTCGTTCTAGTAGTAGAGATGTAGAAAATCGCAAATATAGGGATAATCGTAGTAAATCAGCGGAGGCTTGCGACTCAAGCAATGAAAAGTCAAATAATCGCAGCAAGTCGCGAAATCAAGGGAATAATCGTGATTTGAGTAATCATCGCGACCAGCGTAAGAATAGTCAGAATAATCAGCATAGTCAGCGCGGGCAAAAATATGGCAAAAATCGTCGATCTAACGAATTAGATAATCGTAATAGAAATAGCGGCGAAAATAATGCAAATAACAGAAACGCTGGTGGCAACACGAATTCAAACTATAACCAGAATCGTAAGCGTAAAAATAATGCGCGTGGAAATGAGCAAAAGTGAGTGTGGAAAGTAAGTATGACTATGTTTTATGCGCATAAAATCAAATATTATGTAAGATTTACATTCGCTACAATAATGACGCTAATTATGTGTTTTGCTCTTAGCGCTTGCGATGGTCAAGTTCCTAAAGCCGCTGAGGGGCATAGCACAAAGGAACTTCCAAACGTAACGTCTATTAGAGAAAAAGATATACGTTTAAGAGTTTTGAGGTCTCTAGAGCGCGCGAATGAAGAGAAGAATTCTAGTAATCTTGATTGCTATATGAGTGGTCCTGCAATGCTTGTGCGAACTAGTGAGCTTGCGATTGCGGCTAAAACAGGAAAATTGGATCCAAAAACAACAATTCCTCGTGAAGTTGCTCAGACTATTGTGCCTACGAATGCAAACTGGCCTCGTGATTTGATGACGATTACTACTACAACAAAAGACCAGCAGTCTAAGAGATTGTTGGTGATCCGTCAGGATAGGGCACGCTCAAACTATAAATTGTGGGCAGTTGCAAGACTGTTCCCTGGTGTGCGTCTGCCAAAATTCCCTGTTTCTTCAATCGGTGCTTCAATGGGTAAAGCAAATGATTCTGGCCTTGTTATGACTCCTCATGCGGCAGCAGCGGCTTATGCTGATGTTCTGCAGCAAGGAGAATCTAGTAAATTTGCAAAGAGTTTTGCTAGTGATTATTTGCGCGCAAAATTAGCAGAATTATCTAAGACTGTTCAAGCAGGAATGGAGCGAAACAAAGGTTCTCAGGAACAGGTTTTTACTTCAGTTCCAAATCAGATTAGCGTTATGCGCGCAAGCGATGGTAGTGATTTAGTGGTTGCGCGTATTGACTCCGTGTGGACTAGAAGAGCTGGAGAAGGTCGAGAATCAAGACCAGCGTCTGACGAGGAGAAAGCTTTGTTTGGAAATGCTAAGGCTACTTCTACAATGCGTGTAACTTACGTAAATGTTGTAGCAATGGTTGTTCCACCAGCTGGCTCTAATGCGCAGATTGTTCCTGTGGGAGCGGAGCGTCAGCCTATAAAGGTAGAAGCCCTGTAAGCAGTTGTATAAGCAATATAAGAAATGTAAGCAAAGTTGTAAGCAATATAAGCAAAAGAGGAAATTATGGTTGATTCACAATCAATGGGTATGAACCCAGGCGGCTTCTCTCTGGCTGGAGCAGTGGACTTGGAAGGTGTAAAGCGCAAAGCAGAAGCTCTTGTAAAACGAGAAGCGGCTGAAAAGTCAGGAAAACCTCAGTCTAAGATGCCGTCTGCTGGTGGGTATGTGATTGATGTTAATGAACAAACTTTTCAGGCGATGGTTCAGACCTCTGTAAGTTTTCCAATTATTTTGCTTGTATGGCAAAAAAGCGATGAAACTTCTTACGATTTAGCACAAAAACTTGCGGATTCTATTACTGCGTTAGATGGCAGAATGCAGCTTGCTCGTATTGATGCGGATGAAAGCCCATCAATTGCTCAAGCTTTACGCGCACAGCAGCTTCCAGCTGTATATGGATTGGTTGGAGGCAGACCAATGCCTATTTGTCAGGGATTGCCTAGTGCAGATGAGTTGCAGCAGATTTGTAATGATATTCTGCCTCAGCTGGTTAAAGTTGCGGAAAAATCTGGTGTAGCTGGGATGGCTCCTTATGTTGATTCAGTTGATTCTGCAGGTGATTCTACGGATGCGTCAGGTGTTGGTGTAGGTGATGATTCTGCGGTTGCTGGCGACTCTTCTGACGTTCCGCCAGAACATAAAATTGCTCATGAGGCGGCTATGAATGGCGATTATGCTTTAGCTGCAAGTGAGTATGAAAAAGTATTGCAGGCTAACCCGAATGATTCTTTGGCATCTCGCGAACGCGCTAAAGCATTGCTTCTTGGCAGAAATGCAAATACAAATGTTGATGCAGTTCGTAAGGCTGCTGGCGATAATCCTGGTGATGCTTCCGCTCAGCTTGCTGTAGCAGATGTAGATATGATTGATGGTCATATTGAAGATGCTTTTAGTAGGCTTCTTGATTTTCTTGCTGGTCATCGTGATAGTGCAGATGTTATTAAAGAACGTATGCTTGAGTATTTTGCGATGCTTCCAGCTGGAGATGAGCGTTTGAATCGTGCGCGTCGTCGCTTAGCAGTTCTCCTTTATTGATTATGGATGATTGCACCTGATGGATAAAAAGTAAAAGAAAAGCCAAGATTCGCATTCGTGAGAAATATGCGATTCTTGGCTTTCTAGTAGCGGGGCATGGATTTGAACCATGGACCTCTGGGTTATGAGCCCAGCGAGCTACCGAGCTGCTCCACCCCGCGTCGGCTACTTTTAGCAGCTCTATCTACGATAGGTGCAAATTGTGATTTGTCAAGTCCTCGGCGTGTTTCTATTTGTTTTTTTGTGTTGTTAGTCGCCAGCAACCGAAGATTTGTGTAATTTTTGTGCAAAATAAATACAACAAATAAATCTAAAAGTAGTTTAATTCTAAACAAAAGTGGAGTACAATAAACAATTGGCTATAGACTTGCTAATTCTGTTATAAGTGCAAAACTCGTTATTAATCAACGATATGACTTAAATGTACGAACCAAGAGTAGAATCAGCTTTTTAGAGATGTATTTTCGTTTCGTACGCACGCCAACGAATAGATTTTCAGGATTTGCTGTTTATACAACTTAGCTTTTGATGGATTGGTATTAACCAGACGTGAGTAGCGATATAAACGACGCCTTATAAGGAGGAGCTGATGAGTGGAGCTATCGGAGTCTTAGCTGGCACTGTGAATTCGGCAGTATTGCTAGCTTCAGAAAATCCAGAGTTGCCTAAGATTGATGAGTTTTTACCTCCGGAGATTTTGTTCCAAGGCACACCATTTGCAATGAACCGCATTATTTTAGTGCGTGTGCTTATGGCAGTGATCGTTATGATTGTTTTTGGAATTGGTGCTGCTCGTGCAAAGGTTGTTCCAGGTAGGTTCCAAAGCGTGCTAGAAATCCTAATGGACTTTGTACGATACAGCATTGTGTACGAGATGATTGGCGAAGAACGTGGCAAGCGCTACGTGCCAATGATGTCTACATTGTTCATAACAATTTTCTTCTTTAATCTTTGTTCTGTGATTCCAGGATTGAATATGGCTGCAACCGCAACCATTACTGGTCCGCTTGTATTTGCTTTATGGGTTGTATGCCAATATCTTATTGCTGGCATACGCGAAAAAGGTTTTTTGCGATTCTTCCGTGAAGCATTATTCCCAGCGGGCGTGCCATGGCCGATTTACTTTATTCTTTCGCCATTGCAGCTCATAGAATTAATAATTGTGCGACCACTTTCGCTTACAATCCGTTTGTTTGCGAATATGATTGCTGGCCATTTGCTGGTGGCCACTTGCTTAGTATTCACCAACTTCTTTGTGGTGGATTCCAGCAATAAACTCCTTGCCTTCGGCGGTGCATTATGGCTGCTTGGTGGCATTCTGTTTACCCTATTCGAAATTATGGTAGCAGGATTGCAGGCATTTATCTTTACCGTGCTTGCATCCGTCTACATTTCGGAAAGTTACCCAGAGGAAGAAGAAAAATCTGCTGTTGCTGTTGCATAGTGCATTAGCTTAACTCTCAGATTTTACACATCTTATGGGTTTATACTGGTTACTGTTTTAACAGAAAGGAAACCAATGAATAACATCATCGCTCTAGCAGGACTGATCGGTAACCTGAGCATTCTTGGCTTTGCTGTGGCAACAATCTCTCCTGCACTTGGCATGGCAATCGTTGTTGCTAAAGCTATGGAGTCCACTGCACGTCAGCCAGAAGTCGGAAACCGTATTCAGCTGTTCATGTTCGTTGGCTTGGCATTCATCGAGGTTCTGGGCTTGCTCGGATTCGTTGCCTACATTATGGGAAAATGAACCGAACGAAACAACTCGTTCCAGCACAAATATAAAAGTGTTGAAAGAATAGAAAGGACAAGCCATGGCACATTCATCTGAGAGTAATGGTTTGGCATTGTTCTTGCCTGAGCCTTACGACGTAGTGTGGTCGTTAGTTGTTTTGGTAATTCTTGCAGTGTTTTTCTACAAGTTCGTTATGCCTAAATTCCAGGCAATTCTCGATGAGCGTGCAGAAAAAATCGAAGGCGGAATGGCTAAAGCAGCAAACGCGCAGCGTGAAGCTGATGAGTTAAAGAGCCAGATGGAAGAAGAACTTGCACAAGCTCAAGCAGATGCCGCAAAAACTCGCGAACAGGCTCGTGCACAAGCTTCCAAGATTGTTGATGAAGCAAGACAGCGTGCCGAAAAGGACGCTGCGAAAATCATTAGCGAAGCTCAGCATTCCATTGAGGCTCAGCATAAGCACGCCATGACTAGCCTCCAAGGAGAGGTATCGGTACTCGCTGCAGCATTAGCTGGAAAGATTCTTGCGTCTAAGCTAGATGACGATACCGTAGGCTCCAAAATCATTGATCATGTTATTGATGAAGTGGGAGACGTTAAGAGTTCGGGTCAAAACAAGTAGTTAAAAGAGTAGCTAAAACGATTTTTTAGTATTGCTTAATTACTACTTAAGTTTTGCATGAATGAGGAGGTAAGGATGCCAGAAAAGGCATCGCGAGTAAGCGAAAACTTATCACGCTCTTCGCTTGCGCAAGCCATTTCAGATGCTCATGACGAAGCTCAGCGCATATCTGATGAGCTTTCGACAATGATGGATACATTGGAAAAGTATCCAGAGCTTTCTGACGCTATTACCGATCCAAATAGGTCTTCGGAAGATAAGTCACGACTGATTGACGAGCTTATTGGAGGTAAGGCGCATCCTGTTGTACTGCGCATTATGCACTATCTTGTAGGTACTTGGCATGGCGGCGCCGAAAGCGGTAAAACGGGCAGCTTTGGAGGCGCATGGTCTGGTTTTGAGCGCGAAGCAGGCGAAACTTTGGTTACGGTTACAACCGCTCAGCCTCTTACGGATAAGCAAATTAAGCGTTTGATTGAGATTTACAGCAACAAGTTGGGTCATCGTGCCTACATAAACCCAATTGTGGATCCAAACGTGCTTGGTGGAATGCGAATACGTATTGGCGATCAAGTAACAGACCGCACAATGTTGATGCAGCTTAAGCAGTTGCAGCGTTCTGCGCGAAATGGTGCTTGGACACAGGCAGTGAAATAAGTTAAATAAGGAGAATTATGGCGGAACTATCTATTGATCCCGCCCTTATACGCAAGGCACTTGACGGGTTCGTTGACTCGTATAAGCCGGCAGACATGCCAACGCAAGAAGTTGGTTATGTTGTTACGGCTGGTGACGGCATTGCGCACGTAGCTGGATTATCTGGCTGCATGGCAAACGAGCTGCTCACCTTCGAAAACGACACCCTTGGCTTAGCGTTTAACCTTGATGCTCACGAAATCGGCGTGGTTATTCTAGGCGATTTTACGGGCATTGAAGAAGGGCAGGAAGTTTACCGCACTGGCGAAGTGTTATCGGTGCCAGTGGGAGACGCCTATCTTGGTCGTACTGTAGACCCATTGGGTAATCCAATCGACGGTCTAGGTGCAATCGAGTGCAAGGAGCGTCGTATTCTTGAAGCCCAGGCTCCAGACGTGATCCATCGTCACCCTGTGGACGAGCCTTTGTCTACTGGTTTAAAGGCAATTGACGCAATGACGCCAATTGGCCGTGGTCAGCGTCAGTTGATTATTGGCGACCGTCAAACTGGTAAAACAGCAATCGCAATCGATACGATTATTAACCAGCGCACAAACTGGGAAAGTGGAGATCCAAAGAAGCAAGTCCGTTGCATTTACGTAGCAATCGGACAAAAGGGTTCAACAATCGCATCTGTACGTCAAAGCCTCGAAGAAGCAGGTGCTATGAAGTACACAACAATCGTTGCAAGCCCAGCTTCGGATTCTGCAGGCTTTAAGTACATTGCACCTTATACTGGTTCTGCAATCGGTCAGCATTGGATGTACAACGGCAAGCACGTTTTGATTGTTTTCGACGACTTGTCTAAGCAAGCAGAAGCATATCGTTCGATTTCTTTGCTTCTTCGTCGCCCACCTGGGCGTGAAGCATATCCAGGTGATGTGTTCTATCTTCACTCTCGTCTTCTAGAAAGATGCGCAAAGCTTTCCGACGATATGGGCGGCGGCTCAATGACTGGCTTGCCAATTATTGAGACCAAGGCAAATGACGTTTCTGCATACATTCCAACCAACGTGATTTCTATTACCGATGGTCAGATCTTCTTGCAGTCCGATTTGTTCAACGCAGGTCAGCGTCCAGCAGTCGATGTTGGTATTTCCGTGTCTCGTGTTGGTGGCGCAGCTCAGGCCAAGGCTTTGAAGAAGGTCTCTGGCATGCTTAAGATTTCGCTGGCTCGTTACAAGTCTTTGGAATCCTTTGCAATGTTCGCTTCCGATTTGGATGCAGCTTCCAAAGCACAGCTCACTCGTGGCGCTCGTTTAACCGAGTTGCTTAAGCAGAAGCAGTTCTCGCCTCGTTCCATGGAGCAAGAGGTTGTTTCTGTGTGGGCTGGTACACACGGAAAGTTAGATGACATTCCTGTAAAAGATGTTTTGCGTTTTGAAAGCGAATTATTGGATTATCTCGATAAGGGAACCGACATTTTGCAAGTGATTCGCGATACTGAAGATTTCACTAAAGAAACAGAATCGGAGCTTGATGCTGCAATTGACGACTTCCGTAGGATGTTTAAGACTTCTGCAGGTAAGCCTTTGATTGTTAAGGATTCTCTGCCTCCAGCTGAAAACCCTGCTCCAGTTGAAAAAGAGCAGCTTGTTGCAAAGCCGAAGTCGGATAATCGTGAATCTGAGGGGAAGTAGCGTATGTCCTCCCAACTTGCATTGAAATCGAGAATTATTTCCACACAGTCTTTAGGTAAAATCTTTAAGGCTCAGGAAATGATTGCGTCTTCTCATATAGCAAAAGCGCGTGATATCGCTCTAAATGCTAAGCCTTATAGCGACGCAATTTTCGATGCCGTGCAGGCGTTGGTAGCTCATCATGAAGCGAATATTAAGCATCCTATTTTTGGTAAAGAGCGTTCGGGTAATCGCGTAGCCGTGTTGGCGTTGACTTCCGACCGTGGCATGGCTGGCGCGTTTACATCATCGATTATTCGAGAAACCGAGGCGTTGCTCGCAAAGTTGGATGCGGAAGGAAAGCACGCTGAGCTGTACGTGTATGGTCGCCGTGGCGCAACCTATTACAAGTATCGTAATCGCGATGTTGCAGGCACTTGGGAAGGGTCTACTGATCATCCTGATGTGACTATTGCGGAGAGAATTTCCGATACTTTAATGGATGCGTATATGACTCCAGAAGAAGATGGAGGAGTTTCGGAGCTTTACATTGTATTCACCGAGTTTATAAACATGGTGAGGCAGAAGGTTCGTACGCTGCGCATGCTTCCAGTTGAGCTGGTTCCTTTAAAGGACGGCGAAGAGTTTGCCATGCATCGTCCAGATTACGAGGCAGCTTCTGGTCCTTCGGCTTCGCTTTCGTCTACGGGTGCGGTTTCGGCTCGAGAAGAAGCGGTTAGCCGCAGTAATCCGGACGCTGTGGAATATTGCTTTGAGCCAAGTCCAAGCGAAGTGTTGGATTCGGTTTTGCCAAAGTATATTCAATCGCGTATACACGAATGTTTGCTTACTTCTGCTGCTTCCGAAACAGCTAGTCGACAGAATGCTATGCATACGGCTACAGATAACGCCCGCAATTTGGTGGAGGATTTGACAAGAAAGCTTAATGCTTCTCGCCAGGCTTCCATCACACAAGAACTTACCGAGATTATCGGCAGCGCTGACGCGCTGAATAATGAGGAGGAATAGGAGCATATGGCTGAAGATCAGACCACAGCACCTCCAGAAGATGCAAAGGAAGCCGATCCAACGGCTGGTCGTGTAACCCGTGTTCAGGGTTCCGTGATTGACGTTGAATTCCCAGTCGGCTATCTTCCAGATATTTATAATGCTCTCAAGGTTGATATCAACACCGTTGGAAACACGGAAGGAGATACCGTCCACGAGATTACATTGGAAGTTGAGCAGCACCTTGGTGATTCAACTGTGCGAGCAGTGGCGCTTAAGCCTACGGACGGTTTGGTTCGTGGTGCTTTAGTGCGAGATACTGGTGGCCCAATTTCTGTGCCTGTTGGAGATGTTACAAAAGGTCACGTTTTTGACGTAACTGGTAACATTTTAAACGCTAAACCAGGCGAAAACATTGAGGTGACCGAGCGCTGGCCAATCCACCGCAACCCACCTGCTTTCGATCAGCTTGAGTCTAAGACTCAAATGTTTGAAACAGGCATTAAGGTTATCGATTTGCTTACGCCTTACGTTCAGGGCGGAAAGATTGGTCTGTTCGGTGGTGCAGGCGTTGGTAAAACTGTGTTGATTCAGGAGATGATTCAGCGCGTTGCACAGAATCACGGTGGTGTGTCTGTGTTTGCTGGCGTTGGCGAACGTACTCGTGAGGGTAACGATTTGATTGGCGAGATGGCTGAGGCTGGCGTTTTGGAGAAAACAGCGCTTGTCTTTGGTCAGATGGATGAGCCTCCTGGGACTCGTCTTCGTGTGCCTCTTACTGCTTTGACTATGGCTGAGTATTTCCGTGATGTTCAGAATCAGGATGTGTTGCTGTTTATCGACAACATCTTCCGCTTTACTCAGGCAGGTTCTGAGGTTTCCACGTTGCTTGGTCGTATGCCTTCTGCAGTTGGTTATCAGCCAAACTTGGCGGATGAAATGGGTGCGTTGCAGGAGCGCATTACTTCTACGCGCGGTCATTCTATTACGTCGCTTCAGGCTATTTACGTGCCTGCAGATGATTACACTGATCCTGCTCCTGCAACAACCTTTACTCACTTGGATGCTACTACTGAGCTTTCGCGTGATATTGCGGCTAAGGGTATTTATCCAGCTGTGGATCCTTTGACTTCTACTTCGCGAATTCTTGATCCGCGTTATGTTGGTCAGGCTCATTACGATTGCGCTAATCGTGTGAAGGCTATTTTGCAGCGTAATAAGGAGCTTCAGGACATCATCGCTTTGATTGGTATTGATGAGCTTGGTGAGGAAGATAAGACCACTGTGAGCCGTGCTCGTAAGATTGAGCAGTTCCTTGGTCAGAACTTCTATGTGGCTGAAAAGTTCACTGGTCGTCCAGGTTCTTATGTTCCAGCTGATGAGACCATTGAGGCGTTTACGCGAATTTGCAATGGTACTTACGATGAGATTCCTGAGCAGGCGTTCTCTGGCATTGGTGGCATCGACGATCTTGAGCGTCGTTGGCACGATATGAAGCAAGAGTTTGGTGCGTGATTATGGCAGAGAAGCAAGTGAAAACGCTGCACGTTAGTGTGGTTGCAGCTAGGCATCCTGTTTGGGAAGGCGATGCCAAGTTTGTGGTTATTCCTTCTGTGAATGGCGCAATGGGTGTTCTTCCTGGGCATGAGGCTGTGCTTGCGTTGATTGATCACGGTTTTGTAAAGGTTGACGATTTGAATGGCGTTCGTCATGTTTTTAAGGTGACTGACGGATTCTTTTCTGTTGACTCAGACAATATTACTATTGCTGTTGAGCACAGTTGTAACGTTGATAAAGACGGCAATGTGTTGCCTAACGCTAAAGTGATTTAATGTGATTTAAGTTAATCTAAGGCTGACTTTTGTAATAAGGTACGCTAGATAAGCAGGAGTTTGCGATTATTTATCGCGGCTCCTGCTTTTTGTTTCTTTTATCCCGCATTTGTTCCCAAAATCGCCAAATACGTAAACAAATGCGGGATAAGAAATAGGCAGAGTGAAGAGTGGTGGGGTGTCGGCGTGTTGCGTGTGTGGGTTGTGCGGAATGTTGATTTTTCAATGGTTTTATAGTGTTAGTGTTCTTGCTCGAGTAGTTTCCTGAGAAAAGTCTGGGAAAATTCTTTAAAAACCTTGAAACAATGTGTTTTTACGGTTTTATTAGTGTTAATCCACAAATATTATGATGAAAATAGTTTTATTGTGGATTAGTTTGTGTGTAACATTATTTTTTTCTGTTTGTTTTGTGTGGTTGCCTCTTGACTTTTTTAAACGGGGGGGGGGTATGTTAATAAGCAAACGCCAGCTGCTCCTAGTTTTGGCTGGTGTTTAAACCACTATTCACGTGTTGTGGATTGTGGAGCAAATTTTTCTCTGCGCCCCTAACGCAGAGGAGAAGAAGAAAGGAAATTAAAATGATGAATAAGAAGGCTATCGCCGCTTTCGCTGCTGGCGCTACTTTGCTTGCTGGCTTCGCAATGGCAACCCCAGCAATGGCTGAGTCTCTAATACCAATGTATAACCAGAATAATGGTTTTGCTGAGGTTTCTGATGGTACTGATGCTTCTGTTCTTAAGGCTACTATCGAGCAGGATAAGCAGGAAATCAAAGCTGCTGAGGACTGGAATGATAAGGTAAGCTCTGCTTACGCTAATGCTAACACTAATACAGCAACAGTTACTGTTGATGGTGTTGTTCCTGCAGATTCAAGCCAAGCAACTCATGTTCTTGTTCTTGGCAAAGATGGTAAGTTGAACCAATTAGTTAAGGCAGACGCAGTTACCCAGGCTCAAGTTGATGCTCTTGTGGCTGCTGCTAATAAGGCTGAGGCTGCTGTTGATGCTGCTAAGAAGAAGCTTGCTGATGATGAAGCTGCTTTAGCTAAGCTTGAGAGCAAGAAAGTAACTCCTAAGAAGGATGATAAGAATACTCCATCCAAGCCTGAAACAAAGCCTGTTGTTCCTGGTGTTCATGTGAAGACTGCTGATAAGGCTGCTGCTAAGGGTGAGCTTGCTGCTAAGGGTGCTAAGGGTCATGGTAAGTCTGGCGAGAAGCTTGGTAATGCTGGTGTTGGTGTTGCTTTGACTGCTTTGGCTGCTTCTATGCTTGCTGGTATGGGTGCTGCTGTTCGCAAGATGCGTCACTAAGTTAAAAAGGCTTGCGTTGAGCGTGTGATACGCGTGTTGTTTTGCTTCGCGCGTATCACGAGCTTTCAAATAGTGGCTTGGGTTTCGTGTGGTTTGCCGAAAATTTCCTTTTCTTACCATGTGGAGTTTGGGTTGCTGTTTGATTGTGCTTGATGCTTGTTACTGGTTGGTTGTTTCCCGCTAGGGACGGGATTCTTCCTTCTGGTTTTAAGGGTTTGTTAGATTACTTCTAACAAACCCTTTTTATGTTTTTCTCAGTTTGCGCTAAGTAGCCATCGTGCTATGTCTATTACGCGGATTCCTTCAATGTCGTAAGAATCGTGGCGAGTGTTTGCAAGCAGAATTTTAGGATAAGCGTCTTTTATTGCTTTTAGTGGCGAAAGTTCGCGCTCCAACGTTGCGTCGTCACTAATATTGTCTGAAACCTGAATATAAAGCTTTTTGCTCGCATTTACTGCCACAAAATCTACTTCTTTTTGGTAAAGTTTGCCAACATAGATTGTGTATCCTCTTCGCATAAGCTCAAGTGCTACAATATTTTCGTAAGCTATTCCGTAATCCATGTTGCGAGTTCCCAAAATTGCGTATCGAAGTGCAGTATCTGCTAAATAGTATTTTTCGTTTGTTTCTAAGTATTTTTTACCGCGAATATCGTAGCGTTTTACTTTATAAAACATGAATGCATTGCATAAATATTTTAGATAATTGCCAACAGTTATGTGAGTTGTTTCAATCTGATTCTGCTTAAGTATTGAGCTTACATTGTTTGCGGTTGTGAGATTTGCAATATTATCCATTAAAAATTCGCATATTGAGTCAAGAAGTGACACTTCTGATATTGCGTATTTGTCTACTAAATCGCGTTTAACAAGAGTTGTATACACGTTTTTTATGTACGCTTTTGCATCGTCTTGGTTGGCGTAAACATATGAGCCTGCGAGTCCGCCCTGTTGTAAATACTTTTGCAGAGCATCGTTAAAGTTGCTTGTTATTTCAAAGTATTCGCAATATTCTGCAAAACTAAACGGAAATACTGGTATTTCAACAAATCTCCCACTAAACAGTGTTGCAAGATCCGAGCTAAGTAAGAATGCGTTGGATCCCGTTAAGTAAATATCGTATTTATTGCTATTGTGAAGGCTATTAATTGCAAGCTCAAATTTTGGGCACAATTGCACTTCGTCAATCATAAGAACGTTGTAAGCGCCTGGTATATAACGGCTTTCAACGTATTCAAAAAGGCTTTTGTAATTTTTCAGATTTTCATAATTTAGGTTATTAAAGTCAATGTTGATTATGTTAAGTTCGTGGTTGTTTGAGTTATCTTGTTGCTGTAGTGCGTTTGGGAGTTGCGCATGCTTTGCTGACGCATAAAGTTTGCTACTTTGATTGCTGTAGGTGTTTTCTAAATATGTGCGGTAAGCACGCAGCAACTCAGATTTTCCGCTGCGTCGAATGCCAGTGATGATTTTTATATCTGGTGTGCCTTTAAGTCGCTTTAGGCGATTTAGATAATCTGTTCTCTCGATTAGTTTCATTTCAATCGCCTTTCGCCTTCAGAATCGTAGTATTTTTCACTTTTGAAAGTAGATTCGTGTTTTTACTTTCAAAACTTTAATTTTATTTCACTTTTGAAAGTATTATATCATTTTCACTTTCAAAACTGTAATATTTTTTCACTTTTGAAAGTGGTATTTGGTATAGCGCACAACTTGAACTTCTAAAAATACAAAGTTTGAGTTATCAATAACCTAAACTTACGAAAAATAAAAGTTTAGGTTATGAATAACTTAAACTTGTAAAAGGTGGATTTTGTTGCGACTTCTGCTTCCGAAAAGCTTTATATTCAAGTAACTGAAAGCATGATGGATGAGTCTGTGCGCGAGCGAGAGTTAAAGCCGCTTCGTAAGATTCAGAATAATTACGAGAAACTGGTTATTACTTTTAGTAAGGCTTTAGATGATGACTACGATGGCATTCGCGTTGAAAACATTGTTGATTGGTTGCTTAAGTAGGAGATAGTGCTTAAGGTTTCGTAGTTTTAAGGGCTTTCGCTCGCATTCGCTTGTTTGCGTTCGCGCGCGAAGGCCCTTCTCTTTTGCACTTTTCGATTGCGTTCTGTTTATTGGGTTCTTAAGCTTTTATGAATATAATCTCACTTCGCAAAATTAAAAAATTTTCAAATTTGCGAAATGATATTTGCTCTGTTTTGCGAAATTGATTTTGCTTGGTTTAAAGCGTGTAAATCATTCTACGCCGAAACAAGTGGTGTGATGTTGCCTATGCTGGATTCGTCAAATCGCAAAATGTCGTAGTCTCGTTGAAGGTTGAGCCAAAAGTCTGGGGTTGTTCTAAAAGCTTTAGATAGCTTGTATGCCATTGTTACACTGATTGAGCGTTTGCCGTTTAAAATTTCTCCAATAGCTGTTTGCGATGTGCCGATAGTGTGAGCAAGCTTGTATGAGCTTATTTTAAGAGGTTCCATAAATTCTTCGCGCAAGATTTCGCCTGGAGTGCTCAAATAGTTATCTGTGGTAGTCGTCGAAGTAGACATCGTAAGCTTCTTTCGTATTATCGTTCCATTTGAAAATTAGTCTGTATTGTTTATTTACTCTGATGCTCCAGTATCCAAGTAGATTGCCTTTGAGTGGTTCAAGCTGATTTCCTGGCGGTGCTTTAAGATCTTGCAAATCGTATGCAGCTTTTAGTATTTGCAACTTTCTTTTTAGGATTTTTTCTAATCCAGTGGGATAACCTTTTGGGTACGAGCCGCCGTATAGGTAATCATTAAGTTCCTTTTCTCTGGTTTCCATAAAACTATGGTAATGTATTGCGTTACTAACGTCAAGCGTTACTGTTGCTTGACTAGTGGACGGTGATGTTGCTGATGCTATCAATATTTCTATAGTGCGTTTTTGCAAAAATGTTGTTATAGGCTAATATATTCTGCGTACTATAGCGCTTTTTTGCGAAAATGTAGGTATAGATGAGTATTTTTTGCGTGCTATGCCTTCATTTTGCCAAAATGTATGTATAGAATATATTTTTACATTAGCTATGCAATCATTTTGTGATAAATGCGTTATTTGCGTATAGGTAAAGATATCGCAAGCAAGATATCGCAAGCAAAATATTGCAAGACATTACTGCAAAATCCTCAATAATGTAAACGCAATAACGTAAATGGAGTCGCATTATGGATTACAAAACAATACGCACAATAGTTGCAATGTCTAAAAGTAATGCAAAACCTTGTGATATTGCGGAAGAAGAATATCGATTGCGCATTGATAATCCTGCAACCTATCGTTCTGGAATCATATTTGATGCGCATGAGATTTTTGCAATGTGTGTAACGGATCTTGTAACGTGCATGAATTATATTGCGAATACTGAAAAAGCGGTTGAAAAAGCGTGGAACGAGTTGTCGCGGTTTGCTCAGCGCGAGTATTTAATGCAACTTATTGCAAAAGAAGTGCAAAATACCAACATTATTGAAGGTGTTCACAGCACTAGAAAAGAGCTTTCCAAAGCACTTGATGCTGCAAACGAGCAGAATAAGCATACGCGTTTTAGTGAATTTACTAAGCTTTTTCTCGAGCTTGCGGATTCAAATGAATGTGACACTTCGATTCCACAAACCTTGCAAGCTATACGAAAAATCTACGACAGTATTATGCAGGGCGAATTAGAAGCAAATAATATTCCAGATGGTGAGATTTTTAGGAGTGGAAAAGTAAGTATTCGCGATGGTGCAAATAATGTAGTACATGATGGAGATGCAACGGAAGTGGAAATTCAAAAGCATTTAACGCAGATGTTGCATTTGATGAATAGTAGTGACGTTCCAACGCTTATTAAGGCGTGCATGTGCCACTATGCTTTTGAGAGCGTGCATCCATTTTATGATGGAAACGGCAGAACTGGGCGGTTTTTGCTTGCTTTGCAATTGCATGAGCAGCTTTCGATGCCAACAATTTTGAGCTTAAGTTCTATAATTTATGCAGAAAAGTCTGGATACTATGCTGCTTTTTCTAAAGCTCAGGAACTATTTAATTGCAATGATTTAACTATGTTTTGTTGCACAATGTTGGAATATATTGTAAAAGCACAGGGCGAAGTGTTTGAGAATATTAGTGTGCAATTAAAGCACATTATTTACTGTATGGGTAAGCTGCGTGAGCTTTTCCCAGAGGAAGAAATTTCTAAAGTGCAGCGTGAGGCTCTGTCTATTTTGTTGCAAAATAAGCTTTTTTCGTATAATCCAACTCCGATGACTCGCAAGCAACTAAGCGAATACGTTGGCAATGCAATTGATGAGAAGATTGGTGAGAGAAAGATTGTGAGCGCGCTTAACGGTTTGATTGAGCTTGAAATGGTTGATTCTATTGGCGAACGCCCTCTTCGGTATGAGCTTTCTAAAAAAGCGAATGAAATGTTTGCGTGAGGCAAGCGATGTTTGTTTCATTTCGCAAAATTAAAAAATTTTCAAATTTGCGAAATTAGATTTGCTTGGCATTAAAGCGCGTAAATCATGTTACGCTGAAACGATTGGCGTGATGTTACCCATGCTGGATTCGTCAAATCGCAGAATATCGTAGTCGCGTTGAAGGTTGAGCCAAAAGTCTGGGATTGTTCTAAAAGCTTTATATAGCTTGTATGCCATTGCTACACTGATTGCGCGTTTGCGTGAGCACGCATTAATAAACTGATATTATTTTTGACTACATTTTTGTTGTTTACATTCTTTTTTGTTTGATTATTAGATGTATGAGAAGGCAAATTAATCAATTAACCCTAATTTTGGTCTGGGAAGATACAATAGCAATTTTCCATTGTATAACACAAAAAGTTGGGTTGATAGCTATAGAGTATAATCAACCCAACTTTTATTCTATACGCTTAATTAGTGTATATTGAGTTTATAATAAACTATTCCAATCCAACTTCTTCTGCCGTAGCATAAGATAACTGTGTACCTCGTTTGGTTACAGCATCTCCAGCATATATGTTGGCTGCTTTTATAGATGCTTCTATGTCATGGGTCTTTACCCATGTATGGCTGAAACATCCAATGAACGCATCGCCAGCGCCAGTTGTGTCAACTGCATTTTGCGCGGATTGTGCATCAGCTTTAAACATCTTTTCGCCTTCGCTATTTACCAATAGGGCTCCTTTGCTTCCTAATGTAACAATTACATTAGGAATGCCAGATTGTAATAGCATTCTAGCTGCATTAGTGATATCTTCACTAGTGTCAACAGGCATTCCAGTAAGGAGAGAAAGCTCGCTTTCGTTAGGCACAATAAATTCGCAATTGCGAATATTCTCTAGTGATAAAGCTGGATCTGCTGGAGCTGGATTCAGCAGGACTGGTACACCCAATTCCGCACCCATTTTTATTGTTGCATATACAGTTTCTAGAGGAATCTCTAACTGTAGAACTATCAGTTTGCATTTTGAGATTTCACTGCGAGCTTTTTCCACATCATTTGGCTTAAGTTTTGCGTTTGCTCCTTTGACAATAATTATTGAGTTTCGCGATTGTGGATCTACAAAGATTGGGGCTACTCCAGATGTAGCGTCTGTTCTCATTACGAATTTAGAGTCAATACCATTTTTCTCAAAATTGTTAATTGTGTTTTCCGCGAAAACATCGTTACCAACCCTTGTTACCATCAATACTTTTGAGCCCATTCTAGATGCTGCTACAGCTTGATTAGCACCTTTTCCTCCACAACCCATGTGAAAGTCTGGGGCTTCTACTGTTTCTCCATCTGTTGGCATACGGTTTATGTAAGAAATCAAATCAACCATATTTGATCCAACTACTGCAATTTCCATTGTTACTTCTCCTTAATTCCAGTATGAACAGTGAATTTCTTTGTTTCGCCAGGATTTAATTGAATCAATGTGCCAGCTTTCCTAGCAGCTTCGCGCCCTTCTGGCCTAGATGTTCCAGGCAGAGCAAAAGCTGCAACTTTTTGATCTGCATTGTAAAGAATCCATCTGGTCACAACAGGGAATTCTTGCGTGGAGAATTGTGTTTCGAATGTAGTACCGTCTGGAGCAACCATATCAATAATTGCATTGTCCGTAATTTTGTTTACTCCATCCGCAAAGTAGACAATTTCTGGATCAAATTCTTCTGCTCCTACTAATGAATTAGCATCTTTTTTACCACTTAGTATGTCTTCATTAAGTTGTGTCCATCTTGGAGTTGGCTTTACGTGAGCAGGAATAGATGTTCGTAACTTGAATGTGTCATTGCCAAAGTTTTGTGTTATTTTAGCGTCCTTTACAAATGCATAGTTCATGTGGCACATGTACTGTAGTGGCATTGACGCATATAGCGACTTATTGGTTACTTCTAAATGAATATCAAACATTGAAGAACCTTCGTGTAAAGTTACTGAAGGTTTTGCAACATAGTGATCACCAAAGCCCTGTAAGTATTCGTAGGAAGATTCAATTGTTATAGATGTCTCGGTAACAATTAATTTTGCATTATCCATATGCGAGCATGGGAATTCACCGTGTAAAGGATGCGTATCTTCCGGAGAAGGGCACCCTGCAGCTAAAAGTCCAGAATGGAATGCAAAGCACCCGTATGTGTTAACAATTTGGTTTGCTGGTTTAGGTTTTGAGAACATGTTATCCATTCTCAAACTTTTACCATCAAAATTTGCATCCCAAATAATCTGTCCCATGAATGGGAGCACTTCAACATATCCTCTAGAATTATGTATTGTCAAGGATGCAATACCTTGAGGATATTGTTTCGTGGTAACAGACCATTCATTATTGTGTAATATTTCTTTTACTGATTCAGTGAATTGTGATTCGAAAAGATTAATATTAAATTCTGACATGACATTCAGCTTTCTTTTTTAGATTTTTTGTAGGTTAAGTAGAAATAGATGAATACCGCTGCAAAGCAGACTAAATCAACTATGAATGAGATTTGCATAGAGCCAGTGTGATCAGATACAAGTCCTTGTATTGCGGGAACAATTGCTCCACCGATTATTGACATAACAATTACCGCGCCGCCAGTCTCTGTGAAACGTTTGTCTTCTATGGAATCCAGAGTACGCGAGTAAATAGTTGCCCAACATGGTCCAAATAGTGCTGATACTAACACTGCTGCATATACGGCAGTCATATTTGGAACAAGTATTACATACACTAATGCAATAAATCCGCATGCTGAGTATCCAATAAGCACAAGATCTTGATTTATCTTCGTCATAAGTAAGTTTGCAATAAACTTTCCTGCGAAGAATCCAATGAATGAAAAGATCATGAAGTTTGCTGCGGTGCGTTCATTTAAACCATGATTTATATTGAGAGCAAGTCTAATAGTGAACGACCAAACAGCCGTCTGCATTCCTACATACAAGAATTGTGTTAGAATGCCGATTCTAAACCTAGAATTTTTTATTAGATAGCGTAGTGTTTCCACTATTGATGCATTATCTTTTGCATCCTCATCAGTGTGTGTAGGTTTGCAAGATGGGAATTGTGTTATAGCAATAATAATTAGCATTACTAACAGGATTAAAATGATAACCCTATATGGATGTAGAGTCCTTTGTAACATTTCCCTGGCAAACTTTTGGCTCTCTGCCACACTCATTTTTGCCATTTGATTATGTAAAGATTCACCTTCTGTGAAGATTAAATACTTTCCTAGCAGAATACCAGCGATAGACCCTAGAGGGTAGAAAGTTTGAGAAATGTTTAATCTCAAAGTGGAAAGTCGTTTTTCTCCAATCATCGATGAATATGTGTTGCATGATGTCTCTAAGAATGACAAACCTACTGCTATTGCAAATAAAGACACTAAGAACACAGAATATGTTGCCATAGTGGATGCTGGGAAGAACAATGAGCATCCAATTATGTATACGGTAAGACCTATCAGTATGCCAACCTTGTAGCTAGAATGCCGAATTACTCTAGACGCAGGTATAGCGATTAAGAAATACCCCCCGTAGAATGCTGATTGTACAAATGCTGATGCAAAATCGGACAGTGAAAACACCGACTTAAATTGAGTGATTAATACATCATTAAGACTTGCTGCGATTCCCCACATTGGGAAGCATATCGATAATAGCATGTATTGAAAAATAGGAGTTTTATTTAGATATCCATCTTTTAGTTGTATGGTTTTATCTTTTATAATTCCCCAAGTGTTATTAGTAGCAAATGTTTCTTCATTTGCTAAATCTGACTGCTGTGTAATCATGATTCTTCTCCTGAGAGAAGTTTCACTCCAGCAGAGGCTCCGATCCTGTTGGCGCCAGCTTCAATCATTTCGTTCATCTCTTTTGATGTATGAATTCCCCCAGCAGCTTTAACGCCCATATCTGGTCCAACAGTTTTTCGCATAAGTTTAACAGCGTGTACTGTCGCTCCTCCAGTAGAGAAGCCTGTTGAAGTTTTAACAAAATCAGCGCCAGCTTCTTGTGCGCATTTGCTGGCCTTTACTATTTCTTCATCTGTTAATAGACACACTTCAAGGATGACTTTAACAATAGCTTGGCGATTTGCACCTTCTACAACTGCCTCAATGTCCTTGGTTACATATCCCCAGTCGCCTTCTTTCGCGGCTCCTATATTAATAACCATGTCGATTTCATTTGCACCTTCTTTGATTGCAAGTTCTGTTTCAAACTTTTTGACTTCTGTACAATGCGTTCCAGAAGGGAATCCAATTACAGTGCAAACTTTCACGTCACTATCTTTAAGGAGCTCTGAAGCTAGTTTAACTCTGCATGGGCTTATGCATACTGAGCAGAATCCATACTTTTTAGCTTCGTTGCAGATTTTTATGACCTGTTCTGTTGTTGCATCGGGAGCTAACAATGTGTGATCTATGTATTTAGCTTTTTCTTCCATTTTGTCTCCTTTGACTTTAGAGAAACTACCTCAGTTTCTCTAGGCATAGAGTGTAGTAGTTCAGGAGACGTATTTGAACAAAATTTCAGAACATATGTGCAATTTTTAAGAATTGTTACTCTTTTTACATATCGACGCTAGTTTGTGCGCAGTTGGTACATCTATAACCAATCGATTTGCATATTTACAAGTCAATGCAACATAAATGGAGTCTAATTTTTCATTTCCGCCTGCTATTAAAATGCGTTGCTCTTTGTGCCGTAATTCTGGCAAAGAAATCGTAAGAGTCCGAGCATTTAAATCTGGTAAGCAAACCCTACCATTTCTATCTACGAAATGTGAACAAATATCGCCGACAGAATTTTCAGTTAATTCTTTTTTCTCATTGTTTGTTATGAGTGGAGAAGACATAAGAGGCGATGTAGATTCATTTGAACCAACACTATAGACGACAATTCTTGCTTTTTCTGCATGAGAAATCACATTCCTTATGCCAGTTTGACGTTCTACAGCCTGTTTAGCTTCAACAGATTCAAAAATGATTGGATAAGCAATCGTATGTATAGTGGCATTTAAAGCGATATGGAATGCTTTTAATGCGTTCATCATAGAAAGATCCATAGAAGGCAAAGACATGTCTCCGCGCAATTGAACAACATGTATGTTATTAAAATGCATCTCTGGCATTTGTGAAGCAACATAATCGATCGTCCTTGACCAAGATATTCCAATTGTATCTCCATCTCTCAGAAGGCTAGCTATGAGTTGTGAACCAGCTTTTCCTAATGATTTATGGAGATTTATATCGCGTCCTCTTATAGGAGAGACAAGTCTAACTTCATCAAGTTGAAAATATTTTTTTAATGTTTCTATAAGATGTATGTCTTTCTCTCTTGGATCTTCTACTGTAATTTTTACGAATCCACGTTTTTTAGCATGAGATAATAATTTTGACACGTTCGGCCTTGAAACATGTAAAACTTCGCTCACTTCAGCTTGAGATAATCCATTGTAATAAAGCTTTGCAACGTCTAAAGCTTGATGATCTTTGTGGGTCATGCCTAATTGATCTGTTTTCATCATTTTCCCATTCACGCATGATAATCATCTTTAGCTGCATAAGTTAGTAGACTAATTTTCGATTTTCATATATGACTGAATAATATGGGATAATTATATGTACAATTTAATAATAAATTAAGTGCTAAATACAAAAAGTAAGTTTATTTTTATATTATGAATACCGTTGTAATGTATTTTTAGCTAATAAAGTCATTGTCGGCATATTAATCTTTTTGCAATAATACAAAAGCTTTACCGGCATGTTGCAAGCATGTTGGTTGTTGTAGTAAGTCTTGTTTATGCGATGATAATATATTTGATTTTTTCCCTGAAGAGTCTTAATGATTTGCAATTACTATATCGAATGTCAATATTGTTTTTAATTTTTCTTATTCGACAGAATTCAATAAGTTGATTAATTTTTAGACAAATTCTACCAAGGTAAAGTACATAAATATTATATTTATATATTTTGTAAATATTTTTCGTTGGCAATATGCTGATGTGAAAATATTAAAGATAATTGCGATCTGGCATGCATATAAGTGAGGATTTGTGATTTATGCTGACTTTACCATCAATCTTAATATAGTTGTTGATACAGTATTTTTCCCAAGATGTCGGTATAGATGAGTATTTTTTGTACGCTATGCCTTTATTTTGCCAAAATGTAGGTATAGAACATGGCTTTCTGTAAACTATGACGACATTTTGCTATTTTGTGGCTTTTGGGGGATATTGTTGTGGTTTTTGATGATTGATAGAGTGTTTGATATTGGGAGTGAGGCAAGCGATGTTTAGGAACGTAATGGCGATTGAGCGTGCTCTTGGAACGGGGATTATTATCTCTAGCAGCAAGCCGATTCCACAGCACGTGCAGAAGCGGATTCGCGCTTTTGTTGAAGAGTATGAGCACACTCTTTCGCGCTTTCGTGCAGATTCGCTTGTTTCGCGCATGGCTTGTGCGGATGATGGCGGCGATTTTGAGTTTCCAGAATGGGCTGGGCCACTTTTTACGCTTTATAGTGAGTTTTACGCTGCTACGCACGGCGCTTTCGACGCGTGTATTGGCGCGGATTTGCTTGCACTTGGCTACAACAATTCTGTGCAATTCGTTCCAAAGTCGGCAGCTAGCGCGAGTGATGATAGTGACAGTTGGTCTAACTACCGCCGCGCTTTGCCAGTTACGTGGGGGAATATTTCGCGAGATTGCGGCAGCGCAACGCTTCGCACCAATCAGCCAGTGCAGCTTGATTTTGGTGCAGCTGGAAAGGGCTATTTTGTAGATCTTGTAACACAGATTATTAAAGAGGAGCTTAGTGGCGATTCGCCTTCGAATAGCGATTCGCGTGCCGATTTTGATTTTTTGGTTAACGCTGGCGGAGATATGCGCGCTTGTTTTAGCGAAGAGAATAATCAAATAAAAGTGGCTCTGGAAAATCCGTTTGACACAACTCAAGCAGTTGCAGTGGCATCAATCGCAAGCGGAGCGTTGTGTGCGTCGTCTAGCGCAAGAAGGCGTTGGAAAGTAAAAGACACAAGTTATTTAGGCAAAGATGCAAGTGGCTTTGAGTCTAATTTAATTGCGACTCACTTGATTAATGCGCTTGATGGCATTCCTGCTTGCGATTTATGCGCAAGTTGGGCGTATGTGCCTAGCAAAACTTGCGATTTTCCAACTGCTTACGCTGATGCGCTCGCAACTGCGTTGTTTGTATCGCAAGAAAACAATTTGCAAAAAATCGTGCAAACCACCAGTGCTGAGTTTGCTGTAATGCTGACAAAGCATGCGCTTCGCAAAACACGCGCCTTCCCAGCGCACTTTTTTGCGGAGTGATGCTGAGTAATGCTGAATAATTCCAACTAATGCCCAATAATGACTATGCGAGCTAGCTTGCTTGCAAGAATCGAAGCTAGACGCAAACAATACGGTAGCGTTGCAATCAGCTTCCACTTTCAAACGTGTATAGTAAAATTGTAAAATAAATTTTACTGTAAAGTAAAAAATTGCAGAGAAGGAGATTGTGTGTAATCTTATAAAACAGTTGATTCTTTAATGCGACATCTTAGAGATAGCGGCTTAATTATTTCTGGTAGTGTACAAAAAAGACAACTAATAAGTACTGGATATTTGGGTTATAGGCCAAAAGACCTATAACCCAAATTTTTTACTTGGCACTGTTAACTCAACCTTAAGCCCACCATGTTTGCTTCTGCTTATATCAACCGTTCCGTTATGAGAGCTAATAATCTGTTGAACAATTAGCAGACCCAAACCATGCCGTTGCTCTACAGTACTTGTATCGCAAATCATATAGTGCGGTGCATGATTAAGCTTTTCGATTTTTTCATCTGAAGCACCTATACCATTATCCTCAACGCAAATAATACAATTGTTATTATTTGCAGCAACGGATACATAAATCGTACACCCATTTTCATTATGAGATATGCTGTTCTGAATAAGATTAGATATTGCTCGTTTTAATAAATCTTTGTCTACATTAATATTGCAAACAGTCAATTTAGCATCTGTTTCCCACTTAATCGAAAACTCATCTTGCATACCCATATTCATAAAATCCACAACAACTTGCCTAACAACAGCAACAATATTTTCTTCTTTTTTCATAATGGGTTGCATATTATATTCAAGTTTTGAAGCCAAATTAAGGTCATTAATCAAATTCTTCATTCTTGCACTTTGCTTAATAATCATCGTCGCTTTTTTACGATCTTCTTGCGAAATATGGAGAGAATTTTCTAACTGTCCCGCATATCCCATAACCATAGATAACGGAGTACGAATATCATGCGAAACTCCAGCTATCCAATTCGCTCTTGCAGTCTCCTTTTTTCTCAATTGTTCTTTTTGTATTTGCAAAATATCGGAAGCAGAATTTATGTTAGATGAAATTTCTGAAAGTGCTCCTGTTTCTGGAATATGCACGCTTTCTCCACTAGATAAACGTTGTATCCCTTTTGTAATCGGATTAATTGATTTTAGTAGTTTTATATTAGCTATTAAATAAATTCCAAGAATAAGCAAAATGTTGATGAAGAATACGCTTAAAACAATCTGTGGAAAATTTGAGATTAAACTGTAGTTCCAACTTGGTTGCGTATGTTTCCAAAAGCTTTTGTGCGGAAATCCGACTACGACAACTCCATTCTTATTATCACCAGTGTAAGTTGGATAACCATCAATGTAGCCAATGCTCAAATTAGCTACATCAGACAAAGTATAATCGTTTGGAATAGTTGCAGGAACGTCTTTTGTTTTCCATACGACTCTTAACGTATTATTATCAATCAAAATTGCCCATGCGCCAGAATTTGTCAATTTGGAAGACATATTTTTTGATAATACATAATCCCCACTTGCGGATAATTGTAATGCTTCTCCCGTCTCTTTTGCTATGTTATAGGGAGACATCTCTTTATCGGGTGCGTAACTCCCTATAAGTACAACAAACGCAATAATATTCATTAATACTATGAGCACAGTGCTTAGTAGAAAAATACTTATAAAGCGTTGTATTAGTTTTGGTATGCTTTTCATTCTGCTTTACTCCACAATCAGCTTGTATCCTAAACCTTTTACTGTTACCAATGAAACAGGCTGCGATGGATTGAGTTCTATTTTTTCTCTGATACGACGTATATGCGCCATTAAAGAATTTTCATATCCAAAAGGATTATCACCCCATGCAGCTTCACATAACGCGTCAATTGTTACGATACGTCCCGCATTTCTATATAAAGCAGAAAGCAAATCGTGTTCTTTGGCTGTAAGTGGAATATGTTCGTTATTTTTTATTACTTCTGCAGAAGAAAAATCAATCTGACTATTTTTCAGTTTAACAATGGGATTTTCGCTCTTGTAGCTTCGTCTTAAAATTGCCATAATGCGAAACGTTAGCTCTTTTGGAAGAAACGGCTTTACAATATAATCGTCTGCTCCTAAGTCAAATCCCTTAAACTTATCTTCATCTTCACCGCAAGCAGTAAGGAATAAAATAGGACAATCACTATATTGTTTTATCTGCTTCATTAGTTCAAACCCATTACCGTCGGGGAGCATAACATCAAGGATTGCTAATTCTGGACGTAATTTTTGTGTTGCTTCTACGGCATCTTTTATACTTTTTGCAGTCGTTATATTATAAAAACCGTATTCGTTTAATATGGACACAACCATATCTAGAAGTTCCTGCTCATCGTCAACAAGCAGCAGATGCTTGTTCAATAAATAATCATTCAGATTCATGGAGAACCCCCTAACATATATTATGCCATGTGAATATTCATTTTTTGACCTCGCATAAAAATGTAAGGTAGATGTAAGGTGAAGAGAATGTTGTAGAAAGGTTGACGCAATATCATAAATCCTGAAAGGAGATATTGCCATGAACAATATTGTTACAACAGAACATTTAACAAAAAAATATAAGTCATTTATTGCTGTTAATGATGTTTCACTTCATATTCGCAAAGGTAGCATTTACGGCTTTCTTGGGCCAAATGGAGCTGGAAAATCTACAACAATGAAAATGCTCCTAGGGCTTACGGCTCCAACAAAAGGTGTGTTTACAATCGACGGAAAGCAGTTTCCTGCCGACCGCATACCTATTTTGAAAGAAATAGGCTCGTTTATTGAATCCCCATCTTTCTATGCAAATCTAACAGGTAGAGAAAATCTTGACATTATACGTCGTATTTTAGAACTACCTAAGAGTGCAGTTGATGACGCATTAGAATTAGTAGGTCTTTCTGAGTTTGGAGACCGTCTTGCAAAAAAATATTCACTTGGCATGAAACAAAGGCTTGGTCTTGCTGGAGCATTGCTTGGTAGACCACCTATTTTGATTTTAGATGAGCCAACAAATGGACTCGATCCATCTGGTATACACGAAATCCGAAATCTAATTAAGTCGCTTCCAGATTTTTACGATTGCACGATTCTTATTTCTTCTCATATGCTATCCGAAATTGAGCTTATTGCAGATGATATTGGAATACTTAATCACGGACACTTACTATTTGAAGGTAGTTTAGATGAACTACGACAATACGCATTACGATCTGGTTTTGCTGCCGACAATTTGGAAGATATGTTCCTATCCATGATTGATAAAGACAATACACTCAGGAAGCAGAGTGCAAGACTATGAAAACGCTTGTAATCGAACTCAAAAAATGCAAGAGAACTGGCTTTATAGCTCTTATGATTGCTATTGGCGTTATGGGAGCAGCTTACGCTTTTGTGAATTTCATTGTACGAAAAAGTACATTATTAAATCTGCCTTTAGCTCCTATGGATATTCTTCTTACACAGCTTTACGGCATGATTATGGTGTTAAACATGTTCGGCATAATAGTTGCCGCATGCATTATCTACAACATGGAATTTAAGGGAAATGCAGTAAAAAAGATGCATATGCTTCCTATGAGTGTTCCAACTATGTACCTATGCAAATTTATGCTGCTGACCGTTCTGTTACTAATCGCTATTTGCATACAAAATTTAGCACTTGCAAAAATCGGTGTAACAGATTTGCCACAAGGCACGTTTAATGTAAGTACTCTTATATCTTTTGCTGCATATTCATTTATTACATCAATGCCCGTATTGTCCTTTATGATTTTTGTATCATCACGATTTGAAAACATGTGGGTAACGCTTGGAATTGGTGTAGCAGGATTTTTAAGCGGCATGGCATTGGCTTCGTCAGACATCGTGCTTTTTATGGCATCACCTTTTATCGTTATGCTAAAACCAGCAGTTGCCATGAGCGCGCAACCTAATACTACGGTCGTAATCGTATCAATAGTTGAAACACTTCTGTTTTTATGTTCTGGATTGTGGGCAGCTAAGAAGCTGCACTACGAATAAGGAGATTATGAAAATGAGATTTTTTGAACTTCTTAGAATCGAATTTAAGAAAGTAAAGCGTAGTAAAATTATTCCTTTGATTTTTATTGCACCACTAATTGTGGTTGGATCTGGTGTAGCAAGCCTTCATAGATACTTCACTCCAGAATATACACACGCATGGGCTGCTATGTTTATTCAAAGCGCATTAGTCTATTCATACTATTTGCTTCCTCTTAGTATGATTGTTATTTGCGTGATGATTGCCGGACGAGAAACGAGCAATAACGGAATACTAAAAATGCTGGCACTGCCTGTTAGTCGATACGCGATTTCTGCTGCAAAATTTTGCGTACTATTATTTTATTTGCTTATGGAAATGGTCGTATTTTTTGCTGTATTCGTCATAGCAGGATTGTTTGCAACCAGTAGCACAGGAGTTACAGAAACGCTCCCAATTATGTATCTACTAAAATGGTGTTTAGATCTGTTTTTGACTATGATTCCAAGCGTAATAGTCATGTGGGCGATTACTGTTCTTTTTGAAAAGTCAATGTTATCCGTTGGATTAAATATACTTCTTGTAATTCCTGGCGTATTAATAGCAAATACTCCACTTTGGGTAGTTTATCCTTATTGTTACAGCGGATATATGGTTTCCCGCTCTCTACATGCAGTTACATCAACAGGATTAGGAAACGGATTTAATCTTATACCATTTTTGCCATGTGCAATTGCAATATCTGTGTTTGTATTTTTGATTGCAATAACACAATTTGGCAAAAAAGAGATGAGATAACAAGGGGTACTAAATAACAATGCAGTGAAATAACAAATGCAGATGTGACTTGCAAAATCGCGTATAAGTTTTTAGCTATACACAAAACGCGTAAAACGTTCAAAACGCAGTATGGAAACAAATAGAACAAAAACAAAAAGCTTTCGGTTTTGAATGCCCCTAGTAGCAAACAAAACCGAAAGCAACACATTCAACACTCAAAACCCCCACACGCACAACAAACGCCAACACAAAGACGATTCCGGGGTTATAGTCCAAAGGGGGTTATTTCCCGAGATAAAATCTCGTTGCAAGCAATACGAATACTATCGCTGCTGATTGTGCGCGTTTACAGTAGAATATTAAAGAACGCTTATTTAATTATTGCGTAATATTGCGTAATATTGCGCTTGTTTAATTAGCTTATTTAATATTGCGCATACGCTTGCACGAATTGCACGAATAGGGAGCAGTAGGATGGACACTCGCAAAGAAGAAGAACGCGCGGAATTGCATCGCACGATTTGGAAGATTGCCGACGATTTGCGAGGTTCTGTTGATGGCTGGGACTTCAAAGCATACGTGTTGTGCACAATGTTTTATCGCTATATTTCCGAGAATTTATGCGATTATATCAATAAAAACGAGCATGAATCTGAAGGCGGCGATCCAGATTTTGATTATGCAAAAATAAGCGATGAAGATGCCGAGCCTATTCGCAGCGAAATGATCTCGGCTAAAGGTTTCTTTATACTTCCTAGCGAACTGTTTTGCAATGTGTTGAAGCGTGCTCCTCAAGATAGTGATTTAAACGAAACGTTGAGCCGCGTGTTCCGCAATATTGAAGCGTCGTCTCAAGGAACTGATTCGTCTGGTGATTTTAAGGGATTATTCTCCGATTACGATGTGAATAATATTAAGCTTGCAGATACTGTTGAAGGCAGAAATAAGCGTTTTGTGAGGTTATTGCAAGTGATTAGTGAGATGAGGCTTGGCAGTGTAACCGACAGTTCTATTGAGGCTTTTGGTGACGCTTACGAGTATTTGATGGGCTTGTACGCTTCTAATGCTGGCAAGTCTGGCGGCGAATACTTTACGCCTGCAGAAGTCTCAATGCTGCTCACGCGCCTTGGAACAGTTGGAAAATCAAGCATTTCAGACGTATACGACCCAGCATGCGGATCCGGGTCGCTTCTGCTAAAAGCCAAAAAAGTGCTAGGCATTGAAAATATTAATGGCGGTTTTTACGGTCAGGAAAAGAACGTTACTAGCTACAACTTGTGTCGCATGAACATGTTTTTGCACGATGTGAATTTTAACAAGTTTGAGATTACTTGCGGCGATACTCTTATAAATCCGCAAATCGATGCTAATAAAAAGTTTGAGCTAGTTGTTTCTAATCCGCCTTATTCCACGAGTTGGGAAGGGGATTCTAATCCGTTGATGATTAACGATCCTCGTTTTGCTCCAGCTGGCGTGCTTGCTCCAAAAAGCAAGGCAGATATGGCGTTTGTTTTGCACTGCTTGGCGCATCTGGCAGAAAATGGTGCTGCTGCAATTGTTTGCTTCCCAGGAATTATGTATAGAGGTGGAGCTGAGCAAAAGATTCGCCAATATTTAATTGAACATAATGCTGTTGATTGCGTGATTCAACTTCCAAGCAACTTGTTCTTTGGCACTTCGATTGCTACGTGCATTATGGTTTTGCGCAAAAACAAGCAAAACGATACTTCAATATTGTTTGTTGATGCCAGCCAAGAGTTTGTAAAGTCAACGAATAGCAACAAGCTTTCTTGCGAGAACATTGAGCAAATTGTTAAGTGGTACACTTCTAGGCAAGATGTGGAGCATATTGCGCACGTTGCGTCTTTGGAAGAAGTGGAGTCAAATAAGTACAATCTTTCCGTTTCCACATATGTTGAAGCGGAAGATACTCGCGAAAAGATTGATATTACAGAGCTTAATACGCAATTAAAAACGATTTGCGCTCGCGAGCAAGAGTTGCGCGAACAAATTGAGAAGATTGTAAGGGAGATTGAAGCTGGCAGCGTTAACTTCGATAATAGCGAGGTGACTCAATGACTAGCAGGCTTGAGGATTTAATCGCTGAACTTTGCCCGAATGGTGTGGAGTACAAGAAAATTAAGGATGTATATCTTCGTATTAAAGGTACACCGATTACTGCAAGTAAGATGAAAGAAATAGCTTCTGAAGATGGTGAAGTTAGGATATTTGCTGGCGGTAAAACTGTTATTAATGCTCATGAATCAGACATACCTAAAGCAAATATTACGAGAGTTCCAGCAGTTTTAGTGCAATCTCGAGGTGTTATTGATGCTGTTTATTATGATAAACCATTTACCTTCAAAAATGAGATGTGGGCTTATACTTCAGATAGTCAAATTAGTGTAAAATTCTTGTATTACTTATTAAAAAACAACATTCAATATTTTCGTGATACAGCTTCTGGAATGGGATCGTTGCCGCAAATCTCTTTACATGTAACAGAAGATTTTGAAATTCCAGTGCCGCCGCTTGAGGTTCAAGCGGAGATTGTGCAGATTTTAGACACGTTTACAGAGCTTACAGCAGAGCTTACAGCAGAGCTTACAGCTCGTAAAAAGCAATACGAATACTATCGAGATACCTTGCTTACGTTTGACGATAATAATCCCCTACACTCGCTTATCTCGTGCTACTGCCCAAACGGTGTGGAGTACAAGAAAATTGGCGATATTGCCTCTATAGATAGGGGTGGAAATTTACAGAAAAAAGATTTTTGTGAGCACGGAATACCATGTATACATTATGGTCAAATTTATACGAAATATGGTTTGTTTGCTAGTAAATCTTATACATTCATAGATAGTGAATGTGCAAGTAAACAAAAATTTGCGCATAAAAACAATATAGTAATGGCTGTAACAAGTGAAAATATTGAGGATGTTTGTAAATGCGTAGCTTGGTTTGGTGAAGAAGATGCTGCGGTCAGCGGACATTCTGCAATTATTAGGCATAATCAAAATGCAAAATATTTAGTTTATTATTTTCATTCATCAATGTTCTTTTTGCAGAAAAGGAAACTCGCTCATGGTACTAAGGTAATTGAAATCACTCCATCTGATTTGTTAAATGTAACAATCCCCGTACCACCTCTAGAGGTACAGAATCAAATCGTACAAATTCTGGATCGCTTTGACGCGTTGTGCAATGATTTAACTCAAGGATTGCCTGCAGAAATCGAAGCTAGACGCAAGCAATACGAGTACTATCGCGATCAACTCCTAACCTTCAAGCGTGCGTAATTTAGTTATGCACAATTTATGTAAAACAAACTATAAACGCGTATTTAGTATTAGAATTTACATAAATTACATTTCTAGTGAGACTCGCCGAAGATATTGAGGAGGTAAGAGATGTCTGATAAAATTGACGATAACAGCAGCCCCCTAAGCCTACTAACAGTGCTCAAACCTGGGGGTTCTTCTTGTTTTTCAGCTAATTCAAAGCCTCCAAAATCTATTGACGATATGATTCAACTCATGAAAACTCGAGAATTAGTAGTCACTGATGAAAATAATTTAAAAAGTATGCTGTATGACTGCAACTACTATAGATTGTCTGGATATTTTCGAGTGTTTCAAATCGATCCTTCTTCTGGCAATAATCAGTTTAAGCCAGGTAGCAAAGATGTTGATTTTCTTGTGCCATACAAAATGGATGAAGAATTGCGAACAATTATTCTTAAAGGTACCGCACAAGTAGAGTTAACATTAAGATCTAGATTTGCATATCACGTTGCAAACTCTGGAGGAGCATATACATACCTCAATTCAGATTCGTATATTAAAAAATCTAACATAAGCATAAATAATCTTTTATCTAATATGAATAAATGGCTGGAAAAATCTAACGAAGTTTGTATAAAACATTACAAGAGTAAGAAACAACCTATACCAATATGGGCTGCTGTTGAAGCTTTTCCATTTGATACTATTTCACGAATGATTTCTTTGTACAAAGATACTAATGTGTTGCGAAAACTTTTTGATTCAATGGGGTTAAAAACAGAAATTCGTAAATCTTCTGAAGCAATCCATTCAATAGTTTACTTGCGTAATTTGTGTTCTCATCATTGTAGATTATGGTATAAGGAAACTGTAATATCGACTCCCTCAATTCGTGATGTTAAAAATTCTTCTTTATTAAATGGTTATACGGATAAATCTATTGCTGCAGCATTAGTAAATTTAATGTATTTAGTATCAAAAATAGAAAACGATCATAATTATGAGACGGAAATAAAAGAATTTCTGAATAAAAATGAAGAATATAAAAATGGAATATTTAACCATTTACATTGGAGATAATTTAAATTTGTAGAATATGCAATGCGTTATGCGAGTAAGAAAGAAGGAAGCAAAATGAAAATCGTGTTAGAGAATCAAGATAGCACTGTAATGTCTACGTTTACGCCAAGCGCGCGCAATGACGGCAGCTATCAAAGCGAAGCACAACTCGAAGAAGAGTTCATTAACATTTTGCAATCACAAGGCTACGAGTACGCTCACATTCACAACGAGAGAGATCTTATAGCAAATCTTCGCGTGCAAATCGAAAAGCTCAACGACTATCATTTTTCAGATGGCGAGTGGGAAAGATTTTTCAAAGAAAATATTGCAAACAGCACTGACGATATAGTTAAGAAAACAGATACTATTCAGCGAGATAACGTTAAAATACTCAAAAAAGATGACGGCACAGATAAGAACATTACTATTATTGACAAAGAAAATATTCACAAGAATATTGTGCAAGTAATCAATCAGTATGCTGTTAATGCAAGCGATAATGATGCAAATGGTCCTGCGTGTAGCAATCGTTACGATGTGACTGTTCTAGTAAACGGCTTGCCAATGGTCCACATTGAGCTAAAGCGCAGAGGCGTGCCTATTCGAGAAGCATTCAATCAGATTAACCGTTATGCTCGTGACTCATTTTGGGCTGGAAGTGGGCTATTTGGATACGTGCAAATTTTTGTAATCTCAAACGGCACTGAAACAAAGTATTACTCCAACTCAACTCGCAATAATGCGTACAACGAGCAGAAAAGTAAAGGATCTAGCAAAACAACAACAAGTAACAGTTTTGAATTTACAAATTATTGGTCCGACGCTCAAAACACTATAATCTCCGACTTATGCGATTTTGCTAAAACCTTCTTTGCAAAGCACGTAATTCTTAACATTCTTACAAAATATTGCGTTTTTAATGCAGACAAATGCTTGATGGTTATGCGACCATACCAGATTACTGCAGCAGAAAACATAGTGAATCGCGTAAAATACATGTTTGCTAATGCAAGCAAAATGCCGGCAGCAGAGCGCCAAAAGGGCGGATATATTTGGCATACTACTGGATCTGGCAAAACGCTAACCAGCTTCAAAACATCGCAGCTAGTAAAAGCTTTGAAAGACGCAGAAGGCAATAATCTTGTTGACAAAGTTTTGTTTGTTGTAGACCGTAAAGATCTTGACTATCAAACAATGAGAGAATACGACACGTTTGAAAAAGGAGCCGCAAATAGTAACACTTCAACAGCTGTGCTTACAAAACAGCTAGAAGACAATACGGAAGAATGCAGGCTTATTATAACCACTATTCAAAAGCTTAGTAGATTTATAAGCAACAACCCAAGTCATGAAATTTACAAAAAGCGCATAGTGTTTATTTTTGACGAATGCCACAGAAGCCAATTTGGAGGAATGCATGCAGATATTGTAAAACACTTTAAAAATGCTCTGCTTTTTGGGTTTACTGGCACGCCAATTTTTGAAGCGAACGCTGCTGGCTACGACGCTACGCATCTTTCTACAACCGAGCAAACTTTTGGACCGTGCTTGCACACGTACACAATTATTAACGCGATTAACGATAAAAACGTGTTGCCATTCCGCGTGGAATACGTTGCTACTGTAAAAACATCGAGCGAGTTGGAAAAAGCAACCGACGAATTGGTTAAAGATATTAATCGACCAGATGTAATTAGGCATAAAGATCGCGTGCATAATGTTGTTCAATACATTATTGAGCATTTTAGTCAAAAAACGTATCGCAACGAGAAAACTTACAAGTACAAGCGCATTCTAAACGTTAAAGAACTTGCAGCAGATAAGCATAATACTTTAGAGGCTAAAAAATCTTCTGAAGCAGTCGACGTAAACGGCTTTAATTCAATCTTTGCTGTTGCAGACATTCCTCTTGCAAAATTGTATTACAACGAGTTCAAAAAGCAGCAGCAAAATCTGCCTCCAAGCGAACGCTTAAAAGTAGTAACCATTTTTAGCTATGCAGTAAACGAGGGTGAGTCAGATTCTTCGGCGTACGCCAACGGCATGGGCTCTCTTGGAGAAGAAAATTCAGAAAGCACGGCAAATCTAGACGCAAATTCGCAAGAATTCTTGGAAAGCGCAATAAAAGACTATAACGAAATGTTTAATACTGCGTATGATGCGTCAAATAACAAATTCCAAAACTATTACAAAGACGTTTCAATTCGTATGAAAAATAAGGAAATTGACGTTTTGATTGTAGTCAACATGTTTCTAACTGGTTTTGATGCAACAACTTTGAACACGCTTTGGGTGGATAAAAATCTTCGCATGCATGGGCTTATTCAGGCGTTTTCGCGCACAAATCGAATCTTAAATTCCGTTAAAACATTTGGAAACATTGTGTGCTTTAGGGATTTGAGTTATAGAGTTGACGAAGCGGTAAGTCTTTTTGGAGATAAAGATGCGCAAGGTATTGTGCTTTGTCCTACGTTTGAGCAGATTTACAACGGTTACGTTGACGCTAAAGGAATTGAGCGTTGCGGATACAGTGATTTAGTAAATGAGCTTATGGAAAAGTATCCACTACAAGGATTCAACATTGTTGGAGAAGAGAATCAGAAAAAGTTTATATCGCTTTTTGGTAATATTTTGCGCTTGCGTAACATGCTGAAAGCTTTCGATCAATTTGAAGGCAACGAGATAATCAAAGAGCGCGATATGCAAGATTACTTGGGGCATTACCAGGATTTGCATGAAGAGTGGAAGCGCAAAGAGCAAAAAGGCGATATTGCAAACATTACGGACGATGTTGTGTTTGAGATGGAGCTTGTGCGCCAAGTAGAAGTAAATATTGACTACATTTTGATGTTAGTAGAACGCTACCATAGCAAGCATTGTAAAGATAAAAATGTTCTTGCTTCTATTAGGGTGGCAGTTGACGCTAGCCCGCAGTTGCGTAGTAAAAAGAAGCTTATTGAAGGGTTTATTGCGCAGCTTAACGAGAAGGAGCTTGATAAGCTTGTGGATTCTGAAGGTAACATTACTGTTTACGATTCTAACGGCAACAAGTTGAGTATTGTTGATTGCTGGAGCGAGTATGTTGAGCAAAAGTATAATCATGATTTGGCGCAACTTGTGCAAAGCGAAGGATTAAACGATGCTTTGACTCGCAAGTTTATGGAGAAATCTTTTAGCGCTGGCGAAGTGAGTGAGCTTGGCACAGACATTAATGATTTAATGCCTAGAATGAGCAGATTTGGCGCTGCGGCGATTGCGCGCGCTGAAAAGAAAAGTCGCATTGTAGAAAGTATGAGAAACATGTTTAATGAGTTTGTTGGACTTATTAGCTTTTCTCAATACGATTCGCAAAAAGATTGATAATTATCATTATCAATATCATTTTTATAATATTTGCGTGTTTTTTGCGTCTAACTATATCAATCTACTTGATATATCGATATTATGTTCATGGGGTTACTTGCGAAGCGACTTTAAACAGAATAAAAACGGAAATACAAACCGTGCAAAAGCCGCCAAAAAATTTGAACGATTAAAACTAAACGAAAATAGAAAAATTGTGTGCGCTCGATGGGGATAGAGCCAAAGGAGATATGGAGACATTATGCACGCGTGTGCAAAAGCGCGCCAAAAAGTTGCGAGCGCATCGGCATTTTTGTTGTCAATATGCATTTTAATAAGTTGTGCAATGGGAGTAGTCGGATTAGTAGGATTAGTTGGAGAGCCAACAATAGCCTACGCAACTGACGCTGACAAAACCTATAACAGTTGGTCAGAAGTTTCTTCAGCAGTTACAAGCCAAATAGAACAAGGTAAAAACGAATACAATAGTGCAAACATGGCAGGCGCTGCAACCAGATTCCAAGCTGCATACAATTCGGTATACGTAGCATCCAATTTCATAACCGTTGTTCGAGACACAATTGGTCAAGATAAGGTGCAGTCGCAAAGTGACCAGTTCCAGCAACTGCAAACTTTGGTATATCAACAAAATCAAAGCGCACAGATTAGTGAAGTGGCATCTACTCTGGAAAGAGATATTGCGCAAACCGCTTCTCAACTCGATGCAAACACGCAGCTAGATAAGCCGAATGTTTATGCATCCAAATTGCGCGCGCAAATCGCAAAAGAGCGTAAAAAGCTCGATGCAGCAAAAAAGAAAAATCTTGGGCGAAATGGCAGAACTTGGAGCCAAGTTGCGCGCGAAATGAACGTTATACTCGATAAATCTGCATCAACGTACAAAGCAGCAAAAGGAAACAAGCAAGAAGTTGCCAAAGCTGTTGATTTAGTAAACGAAGCCTACTACCAATATTACGAAAAGCTCGGTTTTGAGAAGAACGTGATGAACGCAATAAGCGGAAGCCGGGTAAGCACTGTTGAATACCAGTTCAAAGAGTGCAGGCAGGCTATGAACAATGGCAAAACATTTGAGCAAACAAAAAAGTTCGTGACAGATCTTAAGTCAATGCTTATTGAAGATGCAGCAAAACTAGACGGCGGAGCGGCATCTAACGCCAACCCGTTTATGCAATTTATAACAAGCTCCTTTGGGCAGGCTTTTATAATCTTGTTGCGCGAAGGGTTGGAAGCGCTGCTGGTTGTGGCTGCAATAATCGCGTATCTTATTAAATCTGGGCACAAGAGCATGGTTAAGTACATTTACATGGGGCTTGTTGCAGGAATCATAGCTTCGCTTATTGTTGCTGCGCTTTTTGGATTGTTATTTAACGGTTCTGGTCCGCAGCAAGAGATTACGGAAGGCGTTGTAGCCCTGTTTGCAATGCTTATGCTGCTGTACACAAGCAATTGGATGATTTCAAGATCTTCTGTGCAAGCTTGGAACGAGTATATTCGCAACCAAACGACAGCAGCAGTTTCTAAAGGAAGCCTGATTTCTCTAGCGCTGCTAAGCTTCTTAGCAGTGTTTCGCGAAGGTGCAGAAACTGTAATCTTCTATCAAGCGATTTTTGCTGTATCAAGTGGAGCAGACTCCATGATCTGGGGCGGGTTTGTATCCGCAGCCGCTGTTTTGGTTGTAATCTTCCTGCTGATTCGCTTTGCATCCGTTCGCATACCAATTCGTCCATTCTTTACAGGAACCAGCGCGCTTATGTGCATTTTAGTGGTGATTTTTGCTGGTGGAGGCGTGCATGCGCTCATAGAGGGTGATGCGCTCGCTGGAGTTTATATTCAAGGCTTGCCAACTAACGATTGGCTTGGATTCTATCCGTACGTTGAAACGATTTCGGCGCAAGTCGTAGCTGCAATCGTGGTTATTGCACTGTTATGCGTGTCTATTTTGCGCACACACAAGTCGCAAGCAACCGTTCGCGGATAAGTCAAAACTAAAAATCAAAACTAAAAATCAAGCAATAATAAACAGATAATTAACTAACAGAAAAGGTTAGATATGAAGAACAAAAAGATGATGGCAATTGCAGCCTTAGCGCTGGCAGGAATGCTAACACTCACTGGTTGCGGTGCAAACGGAAACGCGGCAAAATCTGCTGCAAAGCCACAAGCATCTGAGCAGAAGGCCGACGATAAGGGCGGAGACAAAGGCTTTGAAGAGGTTCCAGTTGGACCTAACCAAGACCAGAACATTGGCCCACTTACGATTGGCGCCGTGTACTTCCAGCCAGTTGACATGGTCCCAGCAGGCATGGGCTTAAAGGCAAGCGAGGCAAGCTTCCATCTTGAGGCAGATATTCACGCAAACAAGGAAGGTACAAAGCTTGGCTACGGCAAGGGCGAGTTTATTCCAGATTTGACTGTGAATTATCAAATTATTGATAAGGCGAGCGGTGAAGCTGTTGTAAAGGGAACGTTTATGCAAATGAACGCTTCCGACGGTCCTCACTACGGCGCAAATGTTAAGCTCGATAAGGCTGGAAACTACAAGTTAGTGCTTTCTGTTGAATCGCCAGAAAAGAAGGGTTGGATGCTTCACGTAGATCCTGCTACGGGTGTGACTGGCCGATTCTGGACTGAGCCAATTACCGCTACATTCGACGATTGGAAGTACACTCCACGTCAGTGGTAGTTTTGCAGTGGTGTTTTTTCCAGTGGTAGTTTTTACAAATAAAAACAACAAATAAATAATGCATAATGCATAAATAAATAACAAATAATCACATAAACAGCAAAGGAGGGAGACATGCTCAGGCTGTTCGTTACAGTACTTCCAGGGCTGCTCCCTCTTGCGCTGCTTACAATGGGATTAAGCGCCACGCTAAGCGTTGGCGAGGGGCGAGATAAGCCAATCAGCTCTCGCTGGCGACTTTTTGGCTTGATTTTTGGAACAGTTGCGGCGCTTGTTTTTGCATTTTTGCGCGCAAGCGTGGTGATTAATCAGCGCAATTTTGTGAATCTTCCAGCGCTCTGCATTGCTGTTCCGCTAGACGTTGCCACAATCGTTTGTGTTGGCGCATCTGGCAAAACGGTTGCAAAATGGCGCAAAAATCCGCTGCCCTTGCACATAAGCAATGCGATTGGCGCGCTTTGCCTAGCGTTTACAGTGTTTTACGCGCTCCCAGACGTGATTTTGCAGCTTACGATTTTCGTTGACTCCAGCACACCTCCGTTTACTTCCGATATGCTTCTTCGCGCGCTAGGATTTATTCTTGGCGCGGCTGCTGCGATTTGCATAAGTCTTATGGTGCGATCTTTGCGCGCAACCGCGAGTATTGGCGCCTTTAGAATCGCAATTATTCTAAGCATGATAATCTTGCTAATTCAGCATTTAACGTCTTTGTTGCAAATTATGCAAGGAAGTATTTTGCTGTATATAGACGATTTTTCGTTCAGCATTCTTGTTTGGCTTATAAACAACGCTCCGCTTATGATTATGGCGCAAATTTGCGTGTTTTTGATTCCTGCATTCGCCTCTTTTGTAATTGGTTTTAAGACGCCTGTAGTTGGAGAAAATTCTGCACAAATCCGCGCAAAGCGAGCGTTTAAGCGCAAGTCTAGAAGGTCTGCGCTTGCGGCGCTAATGGCTGCAATCGTAGTAATACTTACGCTTACTGCTGGCGTGTCTCTTATGAATATTAAGCCAACGCTTACGCCGCCAGAACCGTACGAGTTGCATGATGGCGTAGCAACAATCAACTTTGTGCAAATTAGCGATGGCCACTTGCATAGATTCCAATACAAAGCTAAAGATGGCACTGTTATGCGCTTTATAATCATCAAGAAAAATGGTGGAGCGTATGGAGTTGGCTTGGATGCTTGCGAAAATTGCGGAGACGCAGGCTACTACGAAAAAGACGGCAAGATAATATGCCGAAAATGCGATGTTGCAATAAATTTGGCGACTATTGGTTTTAAGGGCGGATGCAACCCGATTCCATTCCCATACAAGGCTGGTGGCGGAAAAATTACCATTCGCACAGCCGATTTAGACGTGCTTAGCTCGCACTTTAAGTAGGAGTGCTTGCAAATGTTTATGATTCGAATGGTTGCGCGATCTCTTGCAAGGCAGATTAAAAAGCGAGTTCTTATAGCGATTGTTGTGTGCTTGAGTGCGTGTGTAAGCGTTGCAATGCTTAGTGTTGTTTACGATGTTGGAGACAAAATTAACGCGGAGCTTAGCTCTTACGGGTCCAATATTATTGTTCAGCCTAAGTCGAATGCTGTTGTGAACGACTTGTATGCGTCTCGCACAAAGTCAGGCTATAGTAATTCGCAAACTTTGCAAACTTTGGCGGATGCTGAAAGTCAAGAATCTACCGCTTTTTTGAAGGAATCGGATGCTGCAAAAATCAAAATGATTTTTTGGGCGTTTAACATAACGAATTTTGCGCCAAAACTAACGATTTACGCAAATCTTAAAGCAAATCTTAAAGCAAATTCTTCTGCCGAATCTGCTAAATCTGCTAATTCAGTAGTCCCAATTGTTGGCACGTGGTTTAATCGCAAGCTTGCGCTCGCTTCTGGAGAAACAACAGTTGTTGGTGTGCAAGGAATGCGGTCTTGGTGGAAGATGCTTGAAGGCAGATTCCCGCGCGATTTTAAGCACGAGGCCGCTGTTGGCACAAATCTTGCTAAAAGTCATAATCTAAAAGTTGGTCAGCGATAAAACTAACTCGTTCTGGCAGACAAATCTCACTTAAAATTGTTGGCATCTACGATTCTGGAGATAGCGACAATAACGCGATTTACGCGGATTCCAGCCAGGCACAGCGTATTGCAAACAAGCCAAATATGGTTGAGGCGATTGAAGTTAAAGCATTGACTACGCCAGAAAACGATTTAGCGCGTAAAGCGGCGAAGAATCCAGCGGCGCTTAGCCAAGAAGAGTGGGAGACGTGGTATTGCACAGCCTACCCAAGCTCGATTACTTACCAAATTGAAGAAGTGATTCCAGACGCTGTTGCAAAGCAAGTGCGGCAAGTTTCGGCTATGCAAGGCAGCGTGCTTAACAAGACGCGCGCTGTGATGGTGCTTATGACGGCGCTTAGCTTGGTTGCGGCGGCTGTTGCGGTTGCGAATCTTATGGCGGCTGCGATTTCGGAGCGCTCGGGGGAGCTTGCGCTGCTCAAGGCGCTGGGTGCGCGCGATGGTGCTGTTGCGCGGCTAATGCTTATGGAAACAGCGGTTATTGCATGCGCTGGTGCGCTTATTGGCATGATTGCAGGCTTTGGCGTTGCGCAAGTGATTGGATTTAGCGTGTTTGGTTCTGCGATTTCGCTTCGACCAATGGTATTTGTGCTGGTGTTTGTGCTTCTTGCGATTACTGTTCTTGCTGCTGCTGGCTCTTCTATTCGCTCTATTTTGCATGTGCGTCCTGCGGAGGTGCTTCATGGGCGTTAAATCTGGTTCGGGTATGACTTCTAATGGCGCAATGTTTGCGACTATGCTTTTTGGCGCGGTTTTTCGCCGAAAGTCGCGTGCGCTTATGGCAGTAGTTGCCACTCTTGTTGGTGCCGCTACGCTATTTTGCTTGGCTGCAATCTGCATTGTTGTTCCTCAACAAATGAGTGACGAAATGCGCGCATACGGAGCGAATATTATTGTGACGCCGCTTGCAGGCGAGTGGAAAAATGGCATTGATCGCGCAATGGTTTTGCACACTAACGACATGGTTCTTGCAAAAGGTGCTATGCGATTTGCTACCTACCGTTACGAAAATGTGCGCATTAATGCGGCTCCGTACGTGCTTGCTGGAGTGGATGTCTCCGCTGTTAAGTCGCTTAATAAGCATTGGAACGTGGACGGCGCTTGGCCTAGCAGTGGCAACGTTATGGTTGGGCGAGATGTTGCTTCGGCTATGGGATTGAAGATTGGTTCGCGCATTGCAATCGCGTATCGCGCTGGCGATAATTCCTCGGATTCGGATAGCCTTGCGCAAAAATCGCAAGGTAATCAAGCAGGCAATCAAACAGATAATCAAACAGATAAATCTTCTCAAAATAAGCTTGTTGAAGGCAGAGTTTCCACAGATATTATGGATACTCACGGCACAACTTTCCGCGTTTGCGGCATTTTAGATACGGGAGATGCCGAAGATTCCATGCTTTACGCAACTAACGCGGATTTGCGTGCGCTTACAGGCGTTAAGCGCGGTGCGGACGTGATTGCTTACTCGTCTTCTGCGCCGAACGTAGATGCTGTTGTGCGCAGCATTAACGATATGACTTCTATGCGTGTTCGTGCGCAACAAGTTACTAAAGTTACGGCGGCAGATACTGGCATTATTGCTATGCTTCGCAGCCTATTTTGGATTGTTTCGCTGGTTGTTCTTGCGTTGATGATGGTTGGCGTAAGCACTACGATTTCTTCGATTGTGCAGCAGCGCCGAAATGAGATTGGCTTGCGCAAAGCTTTGGGTGCGAGCGCTAAAAGCATTGGCATTGAGTTCACTGCAGAATCTGGGCTTTATGGTTTTATTGGCGGAATCGCTGGTACAGCAGTGGGGTATGGATTTGCGCGATTGCTTGCGTCAATGGTGTTTGCGCGAGATTTGAGCGTAAATTGGTGGCTGGTTGTGTTTTCTATTGTGTTTAGCGTTGCAGCGTCTTGCGTTGCTGCGTTGCCGCCTGTTTTGCGCGCTTCAAAAATAGACCCTGCGATTGTGCTTCGAGAAGAATAGCTTTTATAGTGATTTTTAGAGTGATTTTAGAGTGTTTAGTTAAGGATTTTAGTTAAGGATTTAATATGACAGAGAATAAAGAAACTAAGCTGGAGAGCACAAAAGCTGAGCCAGAAATGCTGTTGACTTTGGACCATGTTTCCAAGATTTACGGCTCTCTTCGCGCTGTTGACGATTTGTCGCTTACTGTGCCGCAAGGCGAGTGGCTTTCGATTGTTGGCTCGAGCGGCTCTGGCAAAACTACGCTAATGAACATTATTGGGTGCATGGATTCGCCGTCTAAAGGCTCCGTTGCTTTGCAAGGCCGCAAACTCGAGGATTTGAACGCGGGTCAGCTTGCAGACGTTCGCAAAAACGTAATCGGTCTTGTGTTTCAAAAGTTTTATCTTGTGCCACATTTAACAGCTGTAGAAAACGTGATGGTTGCGCAATATTATCATTCAGTTGTAGATGAATCGCAAGCAATGGAAGCCTTGGAACGCGTGGGATTAAAGGACCGTGCGCATCATTTGCCGAGCCAGCTTTCTGGCGGTGAGCAGCAGCGCGTTTGCGTTGCGCGTGCTCTTATTAACTGCCCGAAGTTGCTTCTTGCGGATGAGCCGACTGGTAATTTGGACGAAAAGAATGAGCAGATTGTACTCGACTTGTTTAAGCAGCTTCATTCCCAGGGAACTACGATTATTGTTGTAACGCACGATTCTTTGGTTGCTCAATGCGCGGATCGTGAAATTATGCTCAACCACGGTGTGCTTGTTGGCGAACGTTGGAATAATGAGGTTGCGCGCAAAGCGTACGAGGCGATTGGTGGCAAGCCTGCGTTTACGAGTGCACATGTTGATGAAAGCGTTGCGGAAGCTTTGCAAAATCATGAGCCTACTAAGTCACCTAAATTAGCGAATTTAGATGATTAGTTTTTAAATGATTAGTTGCGCATAGTTTTAATTTAAGATTTAAAGGCGATGATTTATGATTTTAGACAATATGTTTCACAATGTTTCACGCTGCACTAATTTGCGTGATGATTTGAAGTCTAAAAAAATTGCAAAAACGGTTGCTGCGATTGCGGTTTTGGCTAGCTCAAGTGCGTTTCTTGCATCTTGCGGCGAGCCGAGTGCCGTTCCAATGAATGATGAGTTTGCAGGAAACTCTGGTCAAAGCGAAAACGATAGTGGCAATGCTTCGAAATCTTACGATTCTGGTGCTCAACAATCGCACGCTTCCGCGCAAAGTGAGGATTCGCAAAATCAGCAAAATCAGCAAAATTCGCCTAAAACAGACACTGGCAATTACAAAGATGGCGATTACAAAATCAAAGCTAAGTATGGGCCAGTTGCAGAAGATAGCATTGACGTGAATTTAAGCGTTGCAAATGGAAATATTAGCAGTGTGCAAATAACGTCTCATCCGTTTACGCCAATCTCCAAAAAACACATGAGCGCTTTCAGTGAGGCTATTCCAGGAAAAATCGTTGGAAAACCGTTAAAAGATTTGCATATTTCGGTTGTTGCTGGAGCAAGTTGGACTAGTGATGCCTTCAACAAAGCGCTTGACGTTGCTCGCCAAGAGGCTTCAATTCAATCCGCAAAATAATCTTGAACTACCTTACTTTATTAATATAATCGTGACTATAATAATCGTGATTATATTGTTGAATATTTGCGTGTAATTAATAGGGGTTAGTAGTGCAGTTGTTTACAATACTAACCCCTATTTTGTTTGTTTTTTTTTCTTATGAAATTATTGTTTATTTATTTTTATGTGCTTTAATTTTTGCTATGATTTCAGCAAGTCCAAACGTTAAAATTGTAGAAAAAGCGGTTAGTGATATTGCGCTTCCTGTTTTTGGAAGTTGGTTATTATCATTTTTGCGTTTTTCTACGATTTTATTATTTGGATTTTCTTTTGGTAGTGGCGTAATGTTTGGTGTTTTTTCTGGAGTCGGCTTATATTTTGGCCATGGTGTTTTTTCTGGTGTTTGTTTTGGTGTTGGTTCAGGAACAGGCGTAGGTTCAGGAACAGGCGTAGGTTCAGGAACAGGCGTAGGTTCAGGAACAGGCGTAGGCGGTGTAGGTGGCGTTGGAGGTGTCGGAGGAGTTTGTGGATCATATTCTACGGTGAGAGAAATATCATTAGCGCCTGCTGCTGCGTCAGAGTTCTTACCATCGTTTGTTTGTGAGCCGTTCCAAGTAAAGTCAAATAATTTCGTTGTTCCATTAAATGTTGCAGCTGCGTGGAATGAGCCAGATACTGTTCCAACGATTGTAGCTTTTCCGGAGAAATCTTGATTTATCTTTATTCCCGGAATAGTGATTTTCATTGCGTCGCCAAGATTTGTTTGTACTGCTGTCTGCAATGCTGCATACGTTGTAATGCCAGATTTCAAATTAATAGTAACTGTTACAGTCTTGTCTTTAACTTGCACATCCTGGATAGCAAAAGTATCTGAGAACCCATCGAGCTTAAGTGTATTTTTTGTGATATTTTCAGGCAGCGTTAAACCGTCTGGGATAGTAAATGTAGCCATGAACGAAGATGTCATATCTTCGAGAGTAATTTTGTCATAATCTTTCGCATTTACTGTGTTAAATTTCTTTTCTATCGTCTTCATTTGGTCTTTTACTACTGAAGCTGTGATTGTGCCAGTGAAATCAATAGTTTGTCCTGGAGTAACTTTATACGCTGTAGTTGCTGTGTTCTCGCCAGTTAATAAATCTGCAGGAAGATTAATATCCTCCTGTTGTATCTGTTTAACATTTGGATTAATCTCCCACTTAAGGTAGAAGGTAAGATCGTCGTTCACTCGTAAATTGTTATCAATACTAGCTTTTTCAGTTCCATTCTTGTCTTTGAACCAATAGTAGTAACTTCCAATCGTAATTCCGAATATACTGTACGATTCATCTTTATTCTTAAGCGTGTAGTATTTGCGCGTGGCTAGATTTGTATAAGTTGTGTCTGAATCAGAATCTGCTTTGCCACTAATGCCAGTTGTGTCTATATTGACATTATCATCCAAACTTTTAATAAGATTGATTAGCGTCCTGTTTTCGCTAAATTTTGCTGTTTTCTTAACAACAGCAACATCTCCACCGCGCTTATCTTTTTTAATCTCAAATACTTTTGTATTTGTCTTAAAGATACTGTTATTGGAGAAAGTTCCGCCATTTGCAGAGAATTTTACTGTAAATTCTTTTTCTTCCCAATTTGCATATAAGTCAATTAAGTTTTCACTTTGCGATATAGAAATATTGCTACCTGCTTTTACAGTCTTGCCTTTGCCGTTTTTATCGGTAGTCCAACCTTTGAAGACCATTCCCTTTCGGGCAAATTTTGCATTATTTTTAACAACTTCGTAGAATGAAAGAACTTTGCTAGTGCGTTTTGGACTAGTTTCACTAACAATGTATGTTGCATCATCTTGAGCGCAATTATGGTAGCGAACAGCATAAGATGAGGAATCTTTTTCCCACTTTGCGTACACTGTTGTGTCGCTTTTAATTATCATTTTTTCAGTAAATTTTTGCTCGCTATGCTGAGCGTTTTTGCAGAACCACCCGAGGAACTTATATCCAGGAGCAATTGGATTTGCTGGTACTTCAGTACTTCCTCCTGCCACTGTTTTTGCAAAGTTTAATGCGTAACCGCGTATAGCAAGGGATTCTTTTGCTTTAGTTGAAGAGTCAGAGAATATAGCTCCTTTAGCTTTTTTAGAATCCTCAGCTTTTGTATCATTGAGCTCGAATGTCACTTTTGCTGCTGGAACCCATACGTGTTTTTCGTTATCTTTAGAAGCTTTTTTAACTGAGTATATGTAGGCATTTCCATTTTTGTTAATTGGTTTTATCTCATTTACAGAACTATCAGCAAGAGTAAAGAGACTTAGCCTTTCATTACCGTTTTCTTCACCGTTTACAGGAACAGTGCTTCCCTTGTTGCTGTGATAATCAGGAGCATATGTAACCATGTGCGAGCCTCCAGTCACAACATAGTTATTTCCTGTTCCAGCTCCACCGTCTGCATTTTTATTTGCTGGGCTATCTATTAAGCAGTCTCCCTTAAGTTCAATAGATCCACTGTTTTGAGCTCCAAAAAGCGCTCCACTATTTTTTCCATCACCTTTGATTGTAGAATTGGTGAGAATTACTTTTCCGCTATTTACATTTAAGCCGCCAGCGCCACCATTATTAAATTCAAGAGTAGAGTTGGTAACGGCTAATTTTCCATTTGATATTCCAACGGAAATGCCTGCAGTAGATCCTGCATTAGCAACAATTCGTGAATTATTGGTAACAGTTGAGTCGCCTTGAATTGTTAAACCAGTTGAGTGTCTCCAACCAATTTTATTAATCACAAACTCCGAATTGTCCATGTTTAATTTGTTTACATAGTATGACATTCCGAAGCCTGCTACAGTAAGTGAAGAATTTTTCAAAGTTAAATCATATGCGTCAAACCATGTGCGAATTTGTGATTTAACGTTAATAGTAGCATTTTCGAAAGTAATACCATCAGCATAAAAACCTGTATTACATTTGTCATCAGCAGTAATTTTTAATTTATCTTTGCTTGTGCCTTTTACTGTTCCCGCAAGGTAAATTCCGTGACTGTCTTCTACTGCGTTATCTTTGAAAGTGTATGTGCCATCTGTAATAAGAGAGCCTTTTTCCGCTGTAAGAGCTACCTTAAATGCAGTCATTTTCAATTCGCCGTCACCGCGAAGTGTGGAACCAGATTTCAGCGTGATTCCATCGTTGGTATTATTTGAGCCTGTTATTGTGGCGCCGGATTTATCGATAGAAAGTGTAATGTCTTGTGGAATTTCTACAGGTGTATTAAGTGAAAAATTGCCTTTAATGGTAATATTTGCAGGTTTTTGTGCAGTTTTTTCAAGAGCTTTTTGAATAGTTTTTAATGGCTTACTTTCAGATCCATCGTTTGTGTCTGATCCGTTTGTGCCATCTACAACAAGTTGTGTTTTTGGAGCTGGGTTAGTTACGGTTACTTCTGTTGATGGGGGGGGGGGTAATAGCTAATGCACTTATTGGATATACAGAAAGTAGCGACATTGCTGCAATGATAGTTGAAGCAGTAAGTATGCGCATGCCTTTATATTTATTATTTCTTCTCATTGTTAGCTCCATATTGTCCGCTGAAGTTGGGCGCTAGTTAATGCATCGTATTAATACAGTTTCTACACTATACCTGTAGAAGGCAAAAGTATACTCGTATTTGTATTAAATACAATAGTTTATAAATATTTGCATAATCTAATTAATAGTGCAATAGTAGCTGCGCTGTGTTTATAACTGTAGAATGTTGAATATTTCATATAAAATATTCTCATGCAAATTCTTTTTTTGGACGAGAGTGGAACTGCTCCTAAACGTGATGCTGTAGAGCAAAATCCTTATTTTGTTTTGGGCGGATTAGTCATTCCAGAATCGCAATGGAAATCATTACAAAGTAATCTGCATGGATTAAAAAAGAAATATGGGATTGAGGGGGAAGTTAAGTGGCGTTATTTCATTAATCATCCATTAAGCAACAAGACCACGCCTCTTTCTAATTTGAGTGTTAATGAATTGAATGAATTGCGTGAGAATCTGTTTAAGCTGATTTCGGAAAATGAAGATTTTAAAATTATTGCTGCTGTAGTGAACACTAAGGAGTATTACGATAAATATAAAGATGGCAATGCTGAAAATATGTATCACACTGCGTTTGAAAAAATATGTGAACGTTTTCAGTATTATCTTCAAGATTTAAGTAAAAATGCTGGTACAAAAGTTTATGGAATGATAGTTATTGATGCTCGTAATAGTAAACAAAATAAGCAACTTGATGATTTCCATTTTGATCTACTCAATAATCATGACTCACATCGAGCTGATTATAACAATCTAATTGAAGGATTATTTATAGCAGCTTCTCATCACAGTGTAGGTGTGCAGTTTGCAGATTTAGTTGCAGGAGCAGTTTATAGAAAATGTTCTAAAAGAGATTCAACTTTTTATAATATGATAAGAAATAACGTTCGTAGAAATAGTCAAGGTAAAGCGGAAGGATTTGGAGTAGTGGCTGTACCTAGTGGCAGCCGTATTATTGAAAATTGAAATAATAAAAATAGACGCCGTGTTGAAGATTAACCTCAAACCTACAATATGGCGCAGTCACGGCGTAGTAAAATTATATCATAAATTGTTTATTGTTTGCAATATTGTGTTTTAGCGCCATAACCACCTTAATCTTTGACTTCAAAAATAGTGCCTTCGTTTCGACTCATCGTTGCTGTCATGGCTCCGGTTGTTGCCATAAATGGAATAATAGCATTACTGTATTCGTGCATGAACCGTGCAAAATCATGATTCCAAGAAATAATTGCAACGTACAAAAGAAGAAATTCGACTGCTGTAGATATTGCCCACTTAAGAATCCAAATAAGCGTTTTTTTAATAAGTTTTATAGAGTCCTTGCTCATGAGTTGTTTCCCTTCCAATTTGCTGTTTTGTTCGTGAGCATTGTAGCTAATTCATGTACATTGCTTCTCGTTCGTATGTATTTTGTATTTCTAGTATAAATGCCGCAAGTCTTCGAGCAATATTATGTACTCAGAACTTAGTACTCAAGATTGCACGGAAAATGTTTGTAATTAGAGTTAAAGCAACGCACAAATATGTTGCGCAAATACGTTACAGATACAAGGAGATACAAACATGAGTAGCGCAGATATGGGTAGTGTAAGCATGAGTGATTTTGGTATAAACTCTTGGCAGCCAGAAGATAGCGTAAACAAAATAGGAAATGTTAGTGAAAATAGCATTAATCAAATTCAAAAGCAGGAAGATAACTTTGCGGAAAATAGTAGCGAAGAGCTTTCACAAGATGAAATTGATGAATTAGCTAAGCAATTAGAAGAAGTCTTTACAAAATATATTGTGCTAGAAAATGGCTCTTTTGTTGTAAAAGAAGACGCTATTATTGCAGACGGCTATGGCGACCATATAGAATATTTTCGCAATGCCGCAAAAGGATTAAATCTTTCAATGGAAGATCAACAATAAGCTTAAATCCTTAAAGCCTTAAATCCTTAAAGATCGCTTTGATCAATAGGGTGCCCTTGTGGGCGCTTTATTGATCGCCACAAAATCACCAATGTTAAGACGCCATTTGCAATTCCGTAGTAATAAATCCAAGGAACGTGAATAAGCCCACAAATAAAGCATGTAATAATATTTGTTAAATTATTCGAGTAATTGTTGAGTATTTGCTTATTTTGTGATTCGACTTTTTTGCGCTCTTGCTCAAGAGTAATTATGTAATCTTTGCTGTTCTCTATATTCTCAACATCACTACTTATGCTGTTAGTGCCCGCACAGCTAAGCTTAGATATATTATTTTCTATATACGCATTTTTTTCTTTAATAACGCTTTTGCGCAAGAAAAAATATGCATAAGAATACAATGCAACAGAAAGAAGTCCTAGAACAAGCCACAAAGCGAAAAAGTCAAAGCTACGCATAAAAGCAGCTGTTGAGGCAAGCGCCATCGCAGCTACTTCTGCGGAGTGCAATACTATTAGTCGTTTTGTCATATAATCCTGCTGCAATCATTATTAAAGATGAATTTCAACGCAACCAAAAGTCGCATATTGTTACTTATTATAACCAAGTTTGACTTACATGCATTACTTGTAATCATTTATTACTACACGATTTGCCCTACTTTGCGCGCGTTTATAAAGTAGAATATAAGAAAAGTAGCGTGTGATTGCAAGAAAGCCATTATGCCAAAAACGTATGCAATAGTAGATAACGACCCATTAGTTTTAGCGGTTATGCGAAACGTGCTCAGCAAGCTTTTGCCAAGCGAGTACGTGTGCAAATGGTGCGTAAAATCAGGCGTGCAAGCTTTGAAATATTGCCAAGTAACAAAAACTACTCCGGATTATATTTTGATAGATATGTCAATGAAAGACATGTCTGGAGTAGAGGTAATACGCGCAATTCGTGAACAAAACAACAATATTGTTTTAATTGGCATGACTTCGTATGATTGTAGATCCTACGCTTCGATGGTTGCGCAAGTTGGTGGGCAAGCAATGGTTGCTAAAGACAATTTCAAAGGACTAGCAGAAGCTTTGCAATATTGCGATAATCAGCATGCGTATGGCTGCCGATGTGTTAAAGATGTTGCTTACGATTTTGCTACTCCGCAAGAATCTTTTATTAGACTTTCTAAATCAAGGTCGCGTAGCGTTTTGCCGCCTCAAGAACTAAAAATCATGGATTTGCTCGCTAAAGGGTACACAACGAATCAGATTGCGTCTCAACTTGGTCTTATGCCAAACACTATTAACACGCATATTCATAGAATTTACAAAAAATTACATGTTTCTAACCGAGTGCAAGCAATATCCGCATTTGCTGCAATGCAAAATCGTGAGCAAAATAGCAATATGCAATATTTTAATGATTCGCTGCAAAATCATCAGAATCTTTTGCAAGAAACGGATAATGCATGTTAATGAAAACATTTTCGCGCGTTATTGAGTTGGTTAAAAGCTGGAAAATTCAACGAACTTTATTCATAATATTGGCGATTCTTGTAGTGTCAATGGATGTGCAATCTTGCAATACAGCTGGTTTGTGGCATAACCCGCAGCAATCTGTGTGCCAATACGTTTGGATGTTCGCAATATTTCTTTTGATTGCTTTTTCACGTCAAATATCCCTCGTAACTCCGATTTTGTATTGCGTAACGTTAGCAGTACCAGGCGTAAATGCAACTTGCTTTCTTTTTTCATTGATCGCTAGCATGTTTGTTGCAGGCTTTTACGATTCGTGGAAGTATTTGCTTTGTGCGTACATAGTTTCGCTGAATATTATGTACTTTGCAAAAATGGCGTACATTCCGCTTACTTTTCCTTGTTTTATTCTTATTTCCATGATTTGCGGTTACGCTTTGCGCAAGTATTTGAACATGTTGGAAGAAAATAATCGCGCAAAAATGGATATTGTGCGCAGTGAGTTCCAGTCTTATATTGCTTCTGTTGCATTGCAATTGCACGACGATGTGAACAATGAGATTACGGATATTACATTGCTTGCGACTGATGCTTTGTATACCGAGAAAAGTGATCATACAAAAGAGTCGCTAGAGCAGATTGTTGAGCATTCTCGTAATGCGCTTTCTAAAACGCGACTTGTTATTAATCTACTTGAACAAGCTGAGCATAAGTATGATGATTCTTTAGATTCAAATATTGCCAGCACGCAGTTTATTTATAGTTCTAATAGCAATAATCGCATAAGTTTGACTGATTTCTTATGCAATATTCGCGCACGCTTACAGGCTGAACGTAAGATTTGCGAGCAGCTTGGGTACTATGGCTCTCTAACAGTGAATGATAAAAGTTCGGGGAGTGGTGATTTTACTGCATCTGCAACTATTAGTACTGAAAAAGCTCAATGTGCTATTCGCATGTGCAGCGAGCTGCTTACTAATATTCGTAAGCATTGCAATACTAGCGTTGATTTTTCTATGAACGTTACGGTTGATAAGCGCGAATGCAGAATAATGTGTATGAATTCGATTTCGACGTTGAATAAGTTTGGCGAAAGACTTGTTTTTGGCAAAGGTCTACTATTCCACAAAAAATCTGTGGAACGTTTAGGTGGATCTTTAAGCGCGCAAAAAGATGACGACACTTGGCTGGTCAATGTTGTTATTCCGCTAAACTAGTATCAATCAGACTCTTGCGTTATCGTGGCAAAAATCGCAAATCTAACAGAATCTGCCACGATAACTCCATAAGTACGCCTCTATTTAAAAATAATTCCAAAACGGAAATATTCTTAAATGTTGATTGTTGAGAACATACAAACTGCTAATAGTAAAAGTTTTTTAAAAGTTTTCTAAAAGCACTATCGTTAAAAATAGGTACGCTTATTTGTGTAGATAAAATCTGCACGCTAGTATGTTGGTAATTTACAAAACGAGAATCACGAGGAGGTGCTTATTATGACTAATCCTTTGCGCGGTATACGAGAAGAAGATATCGTCAAGTATTTTAAAGATCACAATCTTTCAGTTGATAAGACGTATGTATTTACAATGAAATACGACCCTTGGTGGAAAGATTTAATCAAACTATTTTTGTTACCTAAATTATTCTATGTAGCGCAAGGCGTTGTTGCGCGTATTATTGCTGCCACTAATAATGAGTTTATTATTGTTAATCCGAATGTCATTTTAGGCTCGGGTAATCTAGCTAAATTAGACGATAAGTATCTTCGTCGTATTGCGTGGAATCAACTCACTAATTTTGAAGTTATAAGTAAACCAACAACTCAAATAATTCGTTTTACTGCGAATGGCAAAACCGAAGAATGGAGTGTGCCAACGGAAAGTGCTAGCGTATGGCACTTTAATGTGTACAATCTTGATAATTTGAGAAAAACAATACAATCGCACATCTCTTGATAAGCGGATTCCAAAACAAGATATCATATATTGTATGAACACTACTTACGCAATTGTTGATAATGACACGCTTGTATTGCGATATATGCAACTTCTTCTTAAAAGTCGTTTGCCTGAAAACTTTGTTTGTGCATGGATGTGTTCTTCTGCAAAACAAGCTATTCATCGTTGCGTTGCAGAGAATACTCCTGACGTACTTTTAGTAGATATGTCAATGAGAGAAATGAGTGGTGTTGATGTAATTAAGGCAATTCGCGAGCGCAATAGCAATATTGTTTTAATTGGCATTACTTCCTACATGCTAGATGAATACGTATTGCAAGTTGCTAAGTCGGGTGGTCAAGCGCTAGTACATAAAGACAATTTAGCAGACGTAGTTGCAGCCATCCAATCGCGCGCAACAAGCTACGGTTGCCCAGAATTGCCACAATATATTGACTATTTTCACACTCCGCAAGAATCATTTAATATGATTTCTCAACTTCCGAAGACTTCAGTTTTGTCTCCTCAAGAATCGGAAATTATGCGCTTGTGCAAACAGGGATCTTCTACGAAAGAGATTGCAGATCAGCTTAATGTGAAAGTTTCAACAGTCAACACGCATTTACGGCGTATTTATGGAAAACTTCAAGTTAAAAGTCGCATGCAGGCGCTTGCTGCGCTCGCAAAGTATTCGCATGATATATAACGTGTAAGAAATTAACGTGTAAAAGTAGGTAGTTATGAAATTATTAACGCGTATGATCAATTTTTTGCCGCATGATGCTTGGCAGAAAATTGGAATTGGTGCAATCATAAGTTGTACTTTGATTCTTGAAATTTGTTCCTATAATAATCTTCATTACTACTCTAATTGGCATGCAATTACAGTTGAAATAGTATGGATTGTAATCTGCTTATGCATTGCAATATGGCCACGTAAAGCATCTTTTATTGTGCTCATTTGGATGCCGTTGGTAATTGTTGCACCCAATATCAACTATTCATCTATGATGCTTACCATATTGATTTGTTTGGCAATTGCTGTAATTACTCAACCTTGGTACACCGTGCTTGCTTCTTGCGGAGTTTCTTCATGGTTCTTTATTATCTGCGATTTTCAAAACGCTTATGTGTTGGGGTGGTGGCTTCTTATCACTCTTATTTCTAGCGCAATCGTAAAATACTATATTTCTACTATTCACCAGCAACAGGAACAGTTATTTGCGCAACGTTACAACGTTTTTCAAAAATATGCCACTATTGCGGCAATTCGCATGCACGATGAAGTAACTAATGAGCTTTCCAGTATTATGATGATGGCACAACAATCTATTGAACCTCAAACGACTCATGACCAAGAGCATGAAAATTCACGAGAGATTCTTCAATGTGCTACTACAACTATTCATAAAGCACGCAATATCATTTCTTTTCTTGACAATGCTACAACTGCAAGCACTGGTGATGTTATGCAATCTACTACATGTTATAAAGATTTTTGCACAGGCTTACGTGTTTTATTTGACTGTGAACAAAAGTCATTTGAAAAGCTTGGCTATATTGGTTCCATTGACTTGAGTAGTGATTTAACTGCTGAAGATTCTCGATCAATGCGTTTGCCTTTTGAAGAATGTGCTCAAATTGAATATATTTGTCGAGAACTACTTGCAAACGTAAAAAAGCATGCTGCAAAACCTAAAGAATATGCTATGAATGTAATGCTTAATGACCATGAATGTCATATTACGTGTATAAATAGTGCGCAACGCGGTATTCTTGCTAACTTGCAATTAGGATATGGACTGCGTCTTCATAAGATGCTTGCGGAACGCGTTGGCGGAACTTTTAAAGTTATTGAAGATGACGATTCGTGGATTATTAATGTACACCTTCCGCTTCATGTAGAGAAATAGCCATTATGCAAGAATAATTAATTATTGTGCTTTCTTGCGATTTAATCGAGTATTTGGACGCTTTTCAATCGAGTATTTGGACGCGCCTTTGTGCAGCAGATGCAAGTAAGCGGTTAATATGTGATGCAGAATGCTGTTTCGTTGCTATTTTATATCGAGTTATCGTGGCAAAAATTGCAAATCTAGCAAAAACTGCCACGATAACTCGGTTTTTGTGTTTTATAAGTCCTGTAACGCAATTCTTTTATCTTCTGCAGACTGCTTAGATGACTTATCGTCCTTTTTAAGAGAATGCGCATATCGAATAAGACTTCTTGCAATAAAGAACACTAAAGCACATATAGCAAGTGCGATAAGAATGTCAATTATCGGACCAAATAATGCATAGCTCATGATTCATCCTTTCTTTTTCTATATTCGTTTATGAGTGTTCGAGCTGTGTCAACATCGTATTTATCGTCAATAGCAAGACTCTTTACTAAAAGAACGAACGGGTCTTCTGGTTCATTGTCGCTTATACGCAGTTTTTCAATGAGCCTGTTAAGCCTGATTCTCATCGTTGGGTAAGAGACTTGATACATTTGCGACATTTCTTTTAACGATCCAGACGATAATACAAAGTTCTTTATAAACGACATGTCTTCGTCTGTGAGATTAGCCATCCATCTTGGAATATGATCCATATCACCCCTTTCTTCAGCCTATAAACTTTAATTAAATTAAACTTTTATTAAAAATATTAAAGTTGCTGTATGAGTTTGTCAAGAATAAACATGGGAAATATGGCACAAAGCGACATTTTTATGTCGCCAAAATTGTCGTTTTGTCGCAAAAATAATAAAGATATATATTTACGTAACATATGAGAAGATGAAGTTATCGTGACAAAAATTGCAAATCTTATAAAAACTGACGCGATAACGCGTGATTTCGGCTGCGCGATATAGTACGTAACTATTGTCGCGCAATCAGTTAAAAAACATTGTTTGTGCGTCAACGAAGTTGATGATTGTTTTAGCATGACGAGGATTGTAAGAAGTTGGATGTTTTGTAAACAACATAAATATTTTCTTATAATCGCTATTTTTTGCATTCTCAACTAAAGTTGCGCGCTGCAACAACTTGCTCACTGCTTCAGCTTCGTTAAGATTATTACGCCACTTACATTCTGCAATAAGAAGCTGCTTGTTAATATCGTCTTCTGCAACAATATCAATATCGGTTTGCTCACGAGCAATAGGATCCGCACCCCACCATTTACCTAACTTAGTTGGCAAAAAGTCCATTCCGTCAACTTTGCATTGGTGCACAATCCACTGTTCGCACATTTTCTCAAACTGTTGACCTACAAAAGTACTAAACGCTTCATGCTCACCGCCAAGAACACTACTTGCGGCAGCGTGTGAAAGTCCGCGTTCGATCAATCCTTTATTAGGCGCTACAAACCTATACCAATACGCAAAGAATGGGTCACAAATCTGCCATAATCCTTTTTTGCAATGAAGTGGATTCATGCCAAATGGAATATTTCTTTCAATTAATCCAAGGCCTTCTAATGTTTTCAAATACACGTTCACTGATGTAGCTGGCAATCCAATGCGATCCGATATTAAAGTCGGAGTATTGCATCCCGTAGCAAGAGCATTTAGCACACTATTGTATGTTGAAGGATCGCGCAATTCCTGGCGCATGAGCATGTCTGGTTCAGCGTACAAAATTCCCGAAATGTTAAAGCATAATTGCTCAAGATTTTCCGCAAACGAAGACTTATTATCTAACTGCTCTATATAGTATGGTGTTCCTCCAAGGGATGCAAAATAGTTGATTTTATCTTCCCAAGTAGCATTATTTGGCATAAGCTCAGATGCTTCAAAAAGATTAAATGGTTGCAAGCGAATCTGTGCGGTACGTCTTCCATAAAGCGGACTCTTTTTGCCAAGCACTTCACTTTCCATGAATCCTTCGTTACTGCCGCACAAAATAAGAGTCATGTTCGCGTTTTTAAATTTATGATCTATTGCGACTTGGAATGTTGACGCTAAGGATTTATCTGCTTGAGCTGCGTACGGAAATTCGTCGAAAACTAGAATAAGTGGAGATTTAGGAGCATTCTGGTCTACGGCGTTAGATTGTTGCGCAACAAAATCGAGAGCGTCGTTCCAATTATTAAACGATCCTGTAGTTGACGGTAGATTGAAGAAGTCGTACACAGTGCGCGAGAAATCACGCAAATTCTCGATATTAGTTTGCTCGCGAGCAGTAAAAAGTATTGCGTGCTTATTTTTACAGAATTGTGAAATAAGCGAAGTTTTTCCTATTCGTCTTCGACCATAAACTATTGCCATCTGGAACGAGTGTTTGCTGTTCTCATATAATTTTTCAAGTACTTGTAACTCGTCTTGTCTGCCAACAAAAACCATATTCCACCTGCCGTTACGCCAATAATTGCAATACTTTTCAGCGCATCTTATTGCTGCTGAATCTGCACTCTAGTTAATATAATCGCGATTATTATAATCATAATTATAATAATCTAAATTATATTATTTTTCAATATGCTCAACGCAATCATGCGTTATCGTGACAGTTTTTGCTAACTAGAATAAGTCGTCATGAGATCCTAAGCGTAGGAATATAATGCAATCTTCTTTAACTTGATACAACAGTAGAACATCTCGCAGATAGATTGGACTATAAAATGGCGGTTTAGGCATTGCGCATCAGCTCAGCAAAATCGTCAACAGTACCTGCAGCTATTGGTTTTTCTTTCATAGCTTCATCAATAGAGTGCTCATATGGAGAACTTTCAAGTGAAAATGGGAAACGTTGCGTATTTACAATCTGATACAAAAATAGGTTGACTGCTGAACTCATATCAAGACCATAATGTTCAAGAACTTGCGATGCACTATCTCGTATTTCTGGATTAACTCTTACACTTAATCTGCCTGTTTTAACCGTTTTTGTAGAAGTCATGTCGTTTCCTTTAAGCTTAGAATCATAAATTTGTTATTCGTGCTTTGCTTTATTGTAGCAGACATGTAGCACCCAACGTAATGCCAAAGTAGCGCCATTGTGTACACAATTATTACAAAATAACAAGTTATCATGGCAAAAATTGCAAAATTGTATCCTGCAGGATAAAATATTTTTATGGAGATACTTAAAACAGATGAGTATCGCAATTGGATGAGAAAATGGTAAATATAAGTAAATGGGATGCGAGTGAGTATCTTGAGAACGATGATGATGTTATTGCGTATCTCAATGCTGCAGCAGAACTTAACGATCCTCGCTTGTTGCAAGCCGCTATAGGCGATATTGCAAAAGCTAGAGGAATGAAAGAAATTGCTCAAAAAGCCGAGGTTGGAAGGGAAAGCCTTTACAAAAGCTTAAGACGAGACGGCAATCCCAGCTTCCAAACTATTGCGAAGGTTGTTCAAGCATTAGGTGGACGTATTGCAATAGAACCAGCAAATGTGTGACGCACACAGTTATCATGGCAGAAAATGCAAATCTTATAAAATCTGCCACGATAACTCAGTAAGTACGCGGATATTTAAAAATAGTTCCAAAACGGAAATATTCTTAAATAATTAAATAAAAAAGGTTGCTTATGAAAGTGCATAAGCAACCTAATTAATTAGTAAAGCGACTAGCGACTAGAAATCCCAATCGTCGTCGTCGGTTTCAACAGACTTGCCCATAATGTAGCTGGAACCAGAGCCAGAGAAGAAGTCGTGATTTTCGTCGGCTGCAGGAGATAGAGCCGCAAGAATCTCTGGGCTTACGTGAGTTTCTTCTTCGCTGTACTTAGCAGGGTAGCCAAGGTTCATCAAAGCCTTGTTAGCGTTGTAACGAACGAAGTCAAAAACGTCATCGTGGAAGTCAAATCCTTCGTAAATCTGACCAGAATACTCAACTTCCAAATCATACAAAGTATCAAGCAAGTTCATAGTGAACTTTTCAAGATTCTTCTTGTCGTTCTCGCTTCTAAGCTCCAAACCGCGCTGGAACTTGTAGCCAGAATAGTAGCCGTGAATTGCCTTATCACGCAAAATCAAGCGAATCATGTCGGCAGTGTTCATCATCTTACCGCGAGAAGCAAAGTAAAGCGGAAGATAGAAGCCCGCGTAAAGAAGCAGCGAAGAAAGCATAGTTGCAGCAATCTTGCGCTTAAGCGGATCTTCGCTCTCGTACTCACAAAGCACGGTGGTAACGCGCTGCTGCAAAACGTCGTTGCCAACAGCCCAACGATAAGCTTCGTCAATCTCTTCGCTAGAGCAAAGAGTGGAGAAAATAGAGGAGTAGGAGCGAGCATGAATTGACTGCATAAAAGCAATATTCGTGTAAATAGCCTGCTCGTGCTCCGTGCGAGCGTGCTCAATCTGGCAAAGCTCACCAATAGTTGCTTGGCTGGTATCAAGTAAAGTCAAGCCGGTAAAAACGCGAGTAGTGGTCTTGCGCTCAAGATCGGTGAGGGAACGCCAAGAAGGAATATCGTTGCTCAGCGGAACCTTTTCTGGAAGCCAGAAGTTAGCAATAAGACGATTCCAAACGTCCAAATCCTTGTCGTCAACAATATTGTTCCAATTAACTGGGCGCACGCGCGATCCGTGATTATAGCGATACTGAGCTGGAGTGATGGAAGCTGCCATCATAGCGTCATCTGCGATTACGCGATTTGTGCCGAAAGGCTTATCGAGGCTACTTCTAAGCTCGGTTGGGCTGAGTTCTGTCATAATTACTCCTGATCTTGTGTTTACGTTTTATAAAATTTTTAAGTTTTTGATTTGGCGTTCGAAAGATTTGCAGCCATAAGATTTACAGCGTGCAGCTTACGCAACCCTCGATTTCCGTACCTTCCAAAGCCTTCTGGCGAATACGAATGTAGTAAAGAGTCTTAATTCCCTTACGCCACGCATAAATCTGAGCTTTGTTCAAATCGCGAGTAGTCGTAGTGTCTGGGAAGAACAAAGTAAGCGACAATCCCTGATCCACATGCTGAGTTGCTTCAGCGTAGGTGTCAATAATCGCCTTCCAGCCAATCTCGTAAGCATCTTTAAAGTACTGCATATTGTCGTTTGTCATGTATGCGGCAGGGTAGTAGACGCGTCCAACTTTTCCCTCTTTACGAATCTCAATACGGGAAGCAATCGGGTGGATTGAACTCGTGGAATGATTGATGTACGAGATTGAGCCAGTTGGAGGAACAGCTTGCAAATACTCGTTGTAAATGCCGTCGCGCAAAATCTCATCGCGCAACTGCTCCCAGTCTGAAACAGTTGGAATCGCAACGTTAAAACGAGCAAACAAATCGCAAACCTTTTGAGTTCTAGGCTCAAGCGAGCGGCTGCCATCAGTGTACTTATCGAAGTAGTTTCCTTTGCCTGCAGGCTTAGCGTAAGCGCTCGTCTTAAAGCTTGCAAAAGCAGTCCCGCGCTCTACAGCCAAAGAGTGAGAAGCCTTATAAGCGTGGTAAGCAACCGTCATAAAGTACATGTCTGTAAAGTCAAGAGCTTCATCGCTTCCGTATTGCATGTGCTCACGAGCAAGGAAACCGTGCAAATTCATCTGACCCAAGCCAATAGCGTGGCCTTCCGCGTTTCCGCGACGAATCGAAGGCACGGAATCAATCGAAGTGTGCTCGGAGACAGAAGTGAGTGCGCGCACAGCCAAATCAACGCTTGTACCCAAGTCACCGTCCATCGCCTTAGCAATATTAAGCGAGCCAAGATTGCAAGAAATATCGCGACCAACGTGACTATAAGACAAGTCGGCGTTATAAGTGCTTGCCTCTTGAGTTTGCAAAATCTCGGAGCACAAGTTGCTCATAGTAATGCGGCCTTCAATAGGATTTGTGCGATTTACAGTATCTTCAAACAAAATGTAAGGGTAGCCAGACTCAAACTGAATCTCCGCAAGCGTCATAAAGAATTCACGAGCGTCGATGTACTTCTTGTGAATGCGAGGATTTGCAACCATCTCATCGTAATGCTCAGTAACAGAAATGTCTGCAAAAGGCTTGCCATATTCGCGCTCAACGTCGTAAGGGCTAAACAAAGCCATCTTTTCCTTACGCTTAGCAAGCTCAAAAGTAATATCTGGAATCACAACACCCAAAGAAAGCGACTTAATACGAATCTTCTCGTCCGCATTCTCGCGCTTAGTGTCCAAAAATCGCATAATATCTGGGTGATGTGCGCTAATATACACGGCACCAGCTCCCTGACGAGCGCCAAGCTGATTAGCGTAAGAGAATGAATCTTCCAAAAGCTTCATAACAGGCACAACGCCACTTGACTGATTCTCGATTCGCTTAATAGGAGCGCCAAGCTCGCGCAAATTCGTAAGCAGAAGAGCCACGCCGCCGCCGCGCTTAGAAAGTTGCAAAGCAGAGTTGATTCCGCGTGCAATAGACTCCATGTTGTCTTCCAAACGCACGAGGAAGCAGCTCACAGCTTCTCCGCGCTGAGCTTTACCAAGATTCAAGAACGTTGGAGTGGCAGGCTGGAATCGGCCTGCAAGCATCTCGTCCAAATAGTTGAGCGCTGCTTTTTCGTCTCCGTCTGCAAGCTCCAAAGCTACGGCAGCTGCGCGCTGAGCGAAGTTTTCCAAATATTGCTTGCCGTCGAAAGTCTTCAAAGCGTAAGAAGTGTAGAACTTAAAAGCACCCAAGAATGTGCCAAAAGTGTGGTGAGCAGATTCCGCGTGCTCGTAGAACTTATCTAGAAACTCGCTGCTATACTTGCTGAACACGTTTCCGTTGTAGTAGTAGTTGCTAATCAAATAGTTCAAGCGCTCATGAGTTGAAGCAAACTTCATGCTGTGTTCTTGCACGTAACCCGAGACGTAAAGCTTTTCTGCTTCCTGATCTTTATCAAACTGAATACCTTTTTCTGGGTCGAAAAGACCGAGCATAGCGTTAAGAACGTGGTAGTCGCGGCTGTTGCGAATGCGCTCTGCTGTGCTGCTAGCAGTGTTGGTGTCGTCAGTGTGATCAAGATTAAGCGAAGTAGATTCGCTCATCGGATCCGTGCTATTCATGGTGTTTATTCCTTTCCTCGTGCGTTAGTTTTGCTTTTCAAACGCTGTTTTTTGTTGATTTTGTTTATTTGTTTATTTCGTTTCTTCTGTTTCTTTTAATTGCCTTAAAAATTTTGGTATTCCCTGCGCTACTTTTTCAATATCTTCTTGAGTTCCTGTAAGTTCAAACGAATACATATTTGGTATTGCGCATTTTCCTGCGATTTGACCGCCTGCAGCGCAATATGCGTCACCAAAATTCGTATTTCCAGAAGATATTACGCCGCGAATAAACGAACGATTTTCGCGATTGTTTAGGAATTTGCGCACTTGCATTGGTATTGCTTTCTTAATATTTCCGCCGCCGTAAGTTGGAACAATCAAAACGTATGGTTCGCGCACGTGCAATTCTGGCTCTTTTGGTCGAAGCGGTATGCGATAAACGTTCACATTGTTGCTTGGAAAATCGCAATTTTTTACGAATCGTAGTGTGTTTTCTGATACGGAAGAAAAATAGACTACAGCTCCGATTGATTCGCCTTGTGCGCGCGCTTCTGGCTCGCTTGGTTGTGACATATTTTCTTGATCACACATTTTTATGCTTCTTGATTGCTTTGATTATCTTATGTATTTTGATTGTTGATTGCTTTAATTGTTTTTATTGCTTTGATTTTCGTCTTCTAGTTGACTTGCGATTTGCGCAATCAAATCTGGGCGATACCCACTCCACGACGAGTTTGGAGTAATCACCACTGGCGCTTGGCGATATCCTGCAGCGCGCAACTGGTCTAAAGTAGAAGGGCTTTGAGTTAAATCTACTGTTTCAAAATTCACGCCTAGCTTAGTGAATTGACGTTTTGTGGCATCGCACTGCGGGCAATGTGGCTTGGTGAAAACTGTAATAGTCACGGTCCTTCTCCCTTCGTTGAGTGTATTCTAAGTCTTTTTTCTTTATGATTATTTAAGTTTGTGCTTTTTGGCACGATTTAACAGTTTACTACCACTTAACACTATTTATAGTGGCGTGTTGTATGTCTAATCCCTATATTTAGTGTGTCCAAATTTTGGCTATCACGCGTGTCTGTAAGATTTAAGCGGTATTTATGTTTTTTTAATAGCGACTAATAAAAGTAAAAATGTAATCTTTATCACAAAATTGCCATTAACGCGTGGGCTATGTCGTAGGCTTTGTGATCGTATGAATGACGCTTGTGCATATAGGTAGATAAACTTAAAAAAGTGTGTTTTGATTGGTTAAGTGTTAAAAATAAAGCAATCATAAAATAATAAAACGGTTATAAATATTACGGTTATAAATATTAAAAGATAGAGGTGCAAAATGGCGGAAAATCAAGCTAGAGCAAATATTGGCGTTGTTGGCTTGGCTGCAATGGGATCGAATTTAGCGCGAAATCTTGCGCATCACGGGAATACAGTTGCTGTTTATAATCGTCATTATTCGCGCACAGAAACCTTGATGAATGAGCACGGCAGTGAAGGTGCTTTCGTTCCTGCTAAAACTGTTGAAGAATTTGTTGCTTCGCTTAAGCGCCCACGCACTGCAATCATTATGGTAAAAGCTGGTGCTCCTACAGACGCTGTTATTGAAGAGCTTGCAAACGCTATGGAGCCAGGAGATATTATTGTTGACGGCGGAAACTCCTACTTTGAAGACACAATTCGCAGAGAGCGTAACATTCGCGCGCGCGGTCTTCACTACGTTGGTTGCGGTGTTTCTGGTGGCGAAGAAGGCGCGCTTCGCGGTCCTTCGATGATGCCAGGTGGCACGGAGGAGTCTTGGAAGACTCTTGGCCCTATTTTAAAGTCGATTGCAGCTGTTGCAGAAGGTGAGCCTTGTGTAACACATATTGGCACCGATGGTGCTGGTCACTTTGTGAAGATGGTTCACAATGGCATTGAGTACTCGGATATGCAACTTATTGCCGAAAGCTACGATTTAATGCTTCGCGGCTTGGGCATGAAGTCTGACGAAATTGCGGACGTGTTTAGCGAGTGGAACAAGGGCGAGCTTGATTCTTATTTGATTGAGATTACGGCAGATGTGCTTCGACAGAAGGATGCTAAGACTGGTAAGCCTTTGGTTGAGATGATGGTGGATCACGCTGGTATGAAGGGCACGGGTACTTGGACTGTGCAGTCTGCGCTTTCTCTCGGAATACCTGTAACGGGTATTGCTGAAGCTGTGTTTGCTCGCGGACTCTCAAGCCAAGTTGCTTTGCGTGAAGCTGCCGAAAGCCAAGGTTTGACTGGTCCAGATATGCATTTTGATTTTAGCGATTCTGAGCGCAAGGCGTTTATTGAGGATATTCGCCAAGCTTTGTACGCTTCTAAGATTGTTTCTTACGCTCAGGGATTCGACGAGATTGCAGCTGCTGCAATTGAGCATGATTGGAAGATTGACCAGGCTGCTGTTGCTCGCATTTGGCGAGGCGGATGCATTATTCGTGCACAATTCTTAAACCGCGTTTCCGAGGCTTTTGAATCTGGGCAGGCAAGTGTTTCCTTGATTTTTGCTCCTTACTTTAAGGATGCTATTGAAAAGTCTCAAGCTGCTTGGCGCCGTGTTATTGCGCGCGCAGTTGAGCACGGGGTTCCTGTGCCAGCATTCTCTAGCTTGCTCGCATACTACGATGGCTTGCGTTCCAAGCGTTTGCCAGCTTCGCTTATTCAGGCTCAGCGCGATTTCTTCGGCGCTCACACTTACGGTCGTATTGACGAGCCAGGAGTATTCCACACTTTGTGGGCAGAGCCTAATCGCCCAGAAGTAAAGCAGGATTAAATCAAAATAATATTTATAACTAACATGCCTTTGCATTATTATGCAGAGGCATGTACTCTATTCTGATCTTTTTTAGCATATTTTATTGCTGAATTTTACTAATATTCTTAAATTGATTGATTTCCTTGATATTTCAATGGTTTTATGAAGATTTTCCCAAATGCGCCATGTTTTAAACATGCTATTTTCGCATTTGCGCCAATTTATGTAGCGCATTTAATTTTTGACTTGCTGAATATTATGCAGATTACTGAATTGCAGCGTGCAAAGTTTCTGCGGTGGTTAGCCATGCGATTTCTTCCGTGCCGTTGGCAAAAGACGCAGGATAATCTGGGTTATTATCCGAAGAAAGCGCGTTCATTAAAGCTTTTCCTTTTTGCTCTCCAGCCGTTAAGAACCAAGTGCGGCGGCTATGAGCCAGCACGGGTGCGCTAAGAGTTAATCTCATTGGCGGTTGCTTAGGGGAGTGATTCACGCCTAAAACTATGCGATCGCGATTATGAATTTGCGGCAATCCTGGGAAAAGTGAAGCCATATGTGCGTCTGGTCCCATGCCAAGAATTGCCAAATCAAACACAGGCTCTTTGCCTAGTAAACCTATAATTTCTTCTTCGTAATCGCGTGCTGCTGCGTCTAAAATCGCATTGTTTTCAGCATCGCCAGCATTCGCCACTTCTTGCGCATTGCGATCATCTGCAGGCATTTCGTGAATATGAGACTCCTGCAAAACTTTGTGATCGCTAAGCATATTAAGAAGTAGCTCGCGAGCCTTGAGCGCATTGCGATCGTCGCTGTTATAAGCTACAAAACGTTCATCTGCCCACCAAATATGAACATTGGACCAGTTGATTGCTGGAAGCAATGGGTTGCTAGCTAACATTTGAAACATGCGAATAGAATCTGTTCCACCTGTTAGCAAAAGATGGAATGGCTTATTAAGATTTTCAACATTGTTTTGCCATTGCATAATCAAAGTCACAAGTTTTTGCGCAGCAACAGCAGCTAGAATATCTTGATTATCGTAGCCGTACACTGTTGCGTTATGCGCAAATCTAAAATCTTCAGCCATAATGAATCCTTTTATTATTTTTTACCCGTTGTATTAAAGTTCGTTATCTTGCATTGTGCAACAATCTGCGTGAACAAGTTGAGCATAGATCTCATCTGGATCGATTCTACGCAACTCCTCACTCAAGCAATCTTCTAAAGATCTAATTGGCATTGCAATTGGCTGTGTTGCTTGTCCTGGAAGACTTATCATTGCTTGTTCTTCTCCAGAAGGACGAGTCAAAGAAAGCACGCCATCTTGTCTTTTAAGACTTACCTCCGTAATTGCATGCGCACTCGAATCCTCAACAATTTCAACAGGAACATTAAGCGATATTTTTAGCCATTGTGCGAGCAAATGCATCGGAACATAATGCTTTGGACCGCTAACCTTAGCGCTAATAACAGGTAAATGCGGAGGCTGATCAAGCATAGAAGCTAGCATTGCACGCCAAGGAGTAAGACGAGTCCAAGAAAGATCAACATCTTTAGAAGACCAGTTTTTGCGCAAATTTTTCACAGTTTCAAGGGTATTGTCCGCATTTTGAGCATCAGTGATTCTGCTACTTGCCATAGTTCCAAGCAAGTCCTTAGCAGGATTTTCTGGTGCATTTGTAGGCCACCACGCAACAATCGGCGCGTCTGGAACAAGCAGAGGAATAACAAGCGTATCTGGATGTCGAACTAAGCCATTATGAGGGTAGAGAATAATGATTTCCCCAGCTCCAGCATCTGCGCCAAAGCGTACTTGCGCGTCTAAGTTTGGCGTTTCTTCGCTTTGTGAATCTGCTATATTGACTTGTGATTCGCGAACAATGGCAATAACTCTACAAGGGTGTTCGCGACTAGCTGCATTTGCTGCTCCCAGTGCGTTTTCAAGATCTTTAAGAGTGGTGTCAATAAGAAGAGTTAGCACGCGTCCAGTTGCAGATTCTCCACGCTCTTCGTGAAGCTCGTCGATTTTTGCAGAGATTTTAGACGTGTTTGTGTTAGGAAGATTAATAATCATGGCAGCCTCCAATGGCGATTATCGCGAGCAAGCATAGCGTCAGCTTCCGCTGGACCCCACGTTCCAGCACGGTATGGCTGAGGCTGTGTACCAAGCGAACTCCAAAAATCTTCAATAGGATCTAAGATTTTCCAACTTAAATCAACTTCTTGTGTAGTTGGGAAAAGCGGTGGCTCGCCAAGTAAAACGTCTAGAATAAGGCGCTCGTAGGCTTCTGGAGAGTTTTCTGTAAAAGATCTTCCATAACTAAAGTCCATAGAAACATCGCGAACTTCCATAGATGTTCCGCCTGGCACTTTTGCGCCAAATCGCATTGTTACGCCTTCATCTGGCTGAACGCGAATCACAATCGCATTACTACCAAGTTCGCGCACAGCAGTGGACTCAAAAGGCAAGTGTGGAGCGCGCTTAAAAATCACGGCAATCTCTGTAACGCGCTTTCCTAAGCGCTTGCCGGTTCGCAAATAGAACGGAACTCCAGCCCAGCGACGAGTGTCTACGTCTAAACGCACGGCAGCGTATGTTTCCGTAGTGCTATCCGGGCTAATTCCTTGCTCTTGCAAATATCCAACGGCTTTATACGATCCTTGCCAACCTTCTGCGTATTGACCTCTCGCAGTATTTGTTGCTAAATCTTTAGGCAAGCGTATAGCAGACAAGACCTTAGTTTTTTCAGCCGTCAAGTCACTAGCACTAAAACTTACTGGCTCTTCCATAGCAGTAAGAGCCATTAGTTGCAGCAGATGATTTTGAATAACATCTCTGGCTGCTCCAATCCCATCATAATATCCAGCTCTGCCGCCTATGCCAATATCTTCTGCCATAGTAATCTGAACGTGATCAACATAATTAGCGTTCCAAATTGGCTCATACATTGCATTTGCAAAACGAAAAGCCAGCAAATTTTGCACAGTTTCTTTGCCTAAATAGTGGTCTATGCGGAATACAGAATTAGGGTCAAAAACCTCGGAAACTACGCGATCCAACTCTTGTGCGCTTGTTAAATCGTGACCAAAAGGTTTTTCTATTATCACTCGTCTCCACGCGTTTTCGGAGGAATGTGAAAGCCCCGATGCTGCTAACTGCTGTGCCACAACAGGGAAGCTAGAAGGCGGAACCGACATGTAAAACGCGTGATTTCCGCGAGTTCCGCGATCTCTGTCTAATTCGCTTACTGTTTTGCTTAAGCGCTCAAATGCGCTTGCGTCGTCGAATGTTCCGCGAACAAAACGTATGCCTTTAGCAAGGTTAATCCATGTTGATTCACGAAATGGTGTGCGGCAATGTTGTTGAATATTTTCACGCACAAAGTTTACAAAATGTTCATCTGTCCAGTCGCGTCTTGCGAAGCCCGTTAAACCAAATCCAGGTGGCAAAAGCCCTCGATTCGCCAAATCGTATACGGCTGGCATAAGTTTTTTGCGCGCTAAATCGCCAGTAATTCCGAATATTACTAAACTACATGGTCCTGCAATACGAGCCAAACGCAAGTCTCGTGGATCGCGTAGCGGATTTTTCCAAGCTGTTGTTTCTTCGCTATGCGCAGTCGAGAATATTGTGGTTCTTAATTCAGTCATGTATACCATCGTAATGTTTCGACTTGATTTGCTGCGCAGGACTTACCAAAATTTGCGCAGGACTTACCATGATTCTCACTAGGATTTACCAGTAAATTATCCTCCGCACACGGCTAGTCTTATCATTTGCGCGTATTGTGGACCTCCAATAGGAGTCAAATGTATTCCATCGTCTGTTAAGAATTCGGAGTGTCCTGCGCTTAAACCATACCAGTCTATTATTCCAACGTTTTTGCGTTTCGCTGCAAAAGCGCGCAGTCTTGCGTTTGTTTCGTCTTGCCAAGGCTGTGGAACACGGGTTGTTACAAAATACACTGGTTTGCCGCCTGTAACATTTACCATATTTTGCAAAACAGATTCGTCTCTAGGAGGTCCGTTTGTTCCAAGCTCATAGATTACAACGCTTCCAGGGTGTTTCCCAACTAAATCTTGCTGATAATCTTCCGCTCCGTGGAATATTTGTCTGCTCACTTTTCCGTCAATCCAAGCGTTTGGTAATGCTTGCATAAGGTATGGTTTTGCGCCTTCTGTTACGGAATCTCCAACCATTGTTATGTCTGCAGTGCAAACATTGCGTTTTGAGTCTATTTTCCATGGTTTTGTATTTATGTTTTCTGGCACTTTTTCTGCAATCGGGTTGAGAATCCTATGGTCAGATGGTTTTGTTGGAAGCGTTTGTTTTTCTATGTTCTCGCGCTTTCCGCCTGTTTTTTTCTTCGTATTAGCGGAATTTTTTTCTTGTGCAGTTTTGTTTTGTGCAGTTTTGTTTTGAGTATTCGCGTCTTGCGCGTTTAATTCTGGTCTTAATTGTATAGCTCGCGCTTGCGCAATACTATTCCAGTTAACTGGCGCTGCAATTATTGCTAGCCCAACTATTGCACAAATCACTATTACCGTTCTTCTTAAAACAAACGGCAATCTTATATTCTTACTTTTAACGTTTAACGTATCTGAAGATAAATCAGGAGATAAATCAGGGTTTTTCGCGTCGATATTGTCCGAGATAATATCGTCTTTCTGGCTAATACTAAAGGTTATATGCTTATTTGCAAGAGGCATCTCGAATATTCTGTAAAAAACCTCTGCTGCAATAATAACTATTACGCATTGCCCTGCCTGTTCCCAAAGAGTTATCTGTGTGGTTCTTGTAGCAGGGTTTAGTATTTCTAGAATAGGGAAGTGGACTATGTAAATCGCAAAAGATCTTAGACCTATATATTTCAGTGGAGCAATTTCAAGTATTTTAGTGCAAATACTATTTTTCTGTAGGCAGGACCACATTAAAATCGCGCAAACTATTGCGAATATCGTGTATCCGCCGTAAACAATCCAGGTTTTTGAACCGTCTTCTTTCAATAAGCACCATAGAATAAAAATTAACGCAGCCAATCCTATAATCGATTTTTGTAGTGTGCTTAGAGGTTTTTGAAGAGTTTTTGCTATTTTTGCGAATTTACCAGATTCTGATTTATTTTTTAGATCAGTTTTTACTTTATCAGTGTTTTCTGATTCGTTGGTTTGTTGCCACTTTTCCCCAGCAATTTCATTATTAGATTCATCGGATTCGTCATATTCGCCATCTTTATCAGATTCCATCATGTTTACTTGCAATCCTGCTAGTAAATCGTCTGGTATCGAGGCTTCTGAGGATTGGCTTTTATTTTGCGTATTTTGTGTATTTTGCGCTTCTATCTCTGATGAATCCTCTATTTTTTCGATTTGTGTTTTTTTGCTTTTGTTTCCAACAATATATTTACAAGCATCTGCAATAATTTTGATAATGGAACGTTCGCTAAACCATGTGCAATACATTGCTAGTAATGCACCAATTAAGAATTCTCCAGCTCGAGTGTCAATAGAGTAATACACGCGCGCAATGGTTTGGCCATCTCCATAAAAAATCGTAATTGCTAGGTTTGCCAACGAACATGCAAGCATAAGAATCGCCGTAACGCACATTCTTACAAATTTAGAGTGCACAATTTTAAGAATCACCCATAGTATAATCGGCCAAAATACAAAGATTTGCATAATAAGTCCCAAATACCAAAGGTGTTTTATTGGGGATGGTAGTCCTGATTGTTCAAAGTAAGATACTTTTCGCAAAATATACGCCATATTGCTTGTAAAGCTAGCGCCTGTTAGTGCGTCAGATTGTAGTTTTGTTAAAAGACTTGGTGAAAATAGCCACATTAGTGGGGCGCTCAGAGCAATAATCCCTATAGTAGATGGCCAAATTCGTTTTACGCGTTTAAACAAGTATTTTAAGTAGGCGAATATTTTAGACTTTACCGGTGTTTTGGTTTGTTCGCTGGTTGCTGGCGACTTTTGCGCATTTGATGTTTCAAACATTTTTAGCAGAGATACAGTGCTGAAGTATCCAGCCATAACAAGAAACATTGTTACTCCCAAGAATCCTCCTGGAAGTACTATTGGACGTAGGTGGAACGCTACAATCGCAATAACAGCAATAGCACGCATGCCATCTATTGCAGCGTTGCGTTTGCTTGTAGTGTTAGCTGCGTTGTTTATCTCTGTCATTTTGCCTGCAACTTGCTAATACGTGGTTTAATTTTGGTTGTGGACATGATGTGGGTATGAATTGTTTTATGACTAACATCGCCCAAAACGTAGTCATATTATCTACGTATTAAGACACTGTAGTTAGTTATAGCGTGTCTTAGTTTTTCCCTAGTTTTTCCTTGATTTTTCTTATGTTTTTTGCAAGTTTTATGAAATTTTTTAATATGGATTTAAATATTTTTCAAGGTAATTATTCGTTTTTATTAAGATTTTTCTCTGCTATTTTTTAGTGCGGTTGCTTTCGACTTTTGTTTGCTAAAATGCCAATGTTATACAACGCGTTTTACGTGCTCTTTGCTGCGCGCTAGAGTTAGACTGAACAGTCTAATTTAGGTGTATAAACGTTAGATTGATAAACAGTGTGTTTTACGCATTAAGGAGTAAACATGGCAGAAACATTCAATGTTGTGGTAGAAATCCCACGCGGATCCAAGAATAAGTATGAAGTTGATCACGAAACTGGTCGCGTTTTCTTGGATCGTACCCTTTTCACAGCTATGGGTTATCCAGATGATTACGGTTACATTGATGGAACTTTGGGCGAAGATGGCGATCCACTCGATGCTCTTGTTATGATTCCAAACTCTGTGTTCCCAGGATGCGTTGTTGAGTGCCGCGCTGTTGGCTTGTATCACATGGTTGACGAAGCTGGCGGAGACGATAAGGTTTTGTGCGTTCCAGCAGATGTTCGTTTCGACGACATCAAGGATATTGATGACGTGAATGAGTATCACAAGGCTGAAATCAAGCACTTCTTCGAGCAGTACAAGGCTTTGGAGCCAGGTAAGGAAGTTCTTCCTGGTGACTTCTGGGCTGGAGTTGAGCAGGCTGAAAAGGAAATTGTCGCAGCTCGCAAGCGTCTTGAAGAAAGCGAAAAGTAGTTTTCGATATTAGTCGCGAATCTTCCGAGCGTTTTAGAAACGCGTTTGCTAGTGTCTAACACATTTTTATGTGTTAGACACTTTTTTTATTCTAAAAAATTTAAGCGATTAGTAGCATTCCTAAACCAGTTGCGTAAACAACCATTCCGCCCATCATCACGGGAATCAAGGCAGTACCAACTTGTGGCAAAAGCATGTCAGTATTGTATTTTGCATCTTTAACCCAAAGATGAGAAAGTCCAGCTAGAACAATCACGGCAAGCAAACCCAATACTGCTACCAGTATGCCAAGTTCTAGAATACGCACGGAGAATGTGAAACGAATAATCGAAGGCAAAAAAAGCCATCCTGGAAGAGCTGCACAAGCGATACTTGCTGTAAGAGAATGTGAAATATTTCTTACCAGATTAGATCTCTCTTCCCTAAGCATTTGACGACCAAAGCTAACAAAAGTTGCAGCAACAAGAATTAGAGCAAAGCTAACAGCCCAACGTTCATATGGGTGAATAGCTGCAATGAACTTATCCATACTAACTTCTGTATTATCTATTACGCTGCTAGGAAGCCAACCTTTTAAAGCTAATGTCGCGCACCACATGGATGCGATTCCGGCAAAAAGCGGAATAGCTTTATCTGCTGTAGAACCTTGTAACGGCCAGAAAGTAACTAGAGCAAGAAGAATAATCACGCAAACGGTTATAACGGCTTTTGTTGTTGCTATTGGCAGAATGGCTGCAATTGCTAAAAGAGCTATAGCAACGAATTGAGTTACAATAATCGTAATGTGATTGTGCATTGCATTATGTGCGATGTTATCGTTGCTCATATTACGCTCCTATCGCGTTTTATAAGATAATTTTAATAAAATGTTTAGCCGTATTAACTTATTTTATATGTAAGCGTACACTTGCATGCTTCGATTCTTATTAAGTATCTTAAGTATGGATTACAATTCTCTTTTAACAGCTTGATTTTGAATTTGTTATTCAATTCTATGCGTTCTGGAGGTATCAATATGACGGATATTACATTGATGACCTCTTGTGCCGCGCCTGCAAAAGTTTTGCCATCTTTGACTCTACTTTCGCATAGAGTGCGAGTGCTCCCAATGGAACCGTCTAGTATGCTTAAGATGCCAGAAAACACTATTCTTCTTGTAGATGCTAGAGAAGATTTGTCTTTGGCGAAATCTTTATGCTCTATTGTTCGTGCTTCTAATTTAACAATGTCTGTTATCTTAATTCTTACAGAAGGCGGATTCACGGTTGTTAATGCATCTTGGGGTGTTAGCGATGTTATGCTAACAACCGCTTCTCCAGCCGAAGTAGAAGGCAGACTTAGACTAGCTTCTCAACGGGGTGGGTCGGCTGAATCTACTTCTAAAGAACATGTAGCTGATTCTGGTAGCGTGGAAATTAACAGTAGCGGTCAAATGTGCTCTGGGGATTTAGTCGTAGATACGCAGAGTTACACGGTTAGTTTGCATGGAAAGCCTATTGATTTAGCGTATAAAGAATTTGAGCTTCTTAAATACTTTGTTCAGCATCCTCGGCGAGTATTCACTCGTGCTCACTTACTTCAAGAGGTTTGGGGTTACGATTATTACGGTGGAACTCGTACAGTAGATGTTCACATTCGTAGGTTACGAGCGAAATTAGGCGTTGAATATGAGCATGTTATTGGAACGGTTAGGAATGTTGGGTATCGTTTCGATCCTTTAGAGTCTCAGGATGAAGTTGTAGATTCTACAGATTCTGATAATAATGATTCGTCGGCGGCTTCCGACTAGAATTCCTGTAGCGGATTAGTGGTTTATTATATTGGTTAAATTACAAAGCGTGAATAGTAGTCAAGAATCATCTTCCAATTCTAGAAAATCTAAAAAAATCGCTAGGATGAGCGAAGAGTATAGGATTTTATGCGAAGAAATACCGAATCCAAAGTGTGCATTAAATTTTACAAATCCATTTGAACTACTAATAGCCACTGTTCTTAGCGCACAAACCACTGATAGACGTGTAAATATTGTAACGGAACAACTTTTTAGAACTTATCCTACGCCAAAAGATTTAGCGCGCGCACCAATATATAAGGTACAAGAGATCATCCATCAACTTGGATTTTATAGAGTAAAATCGCAGCATATTATAGAGCTTTCGCAAAAACTTATGGACGATTTCAATGGTGTAGTTCCAAATAATATGGATGATCTTACAAAACTTCCAGGTGTAGGAAGAAAAACAGCAAACGTTGTATTGGGCAATGCTTTTGGTATCCCAGGGTTTCCAGTAGATACCCACGTTATGCGTGTGACGTCAAGGCTTAGATGGAGAAGCGATTGGAAAATCGCTAAGTCAGATCCTATAAAAGTTGAGCGTGAAATTACATCTTATTTTCCGCCAGAAGAATGGACTAATTTGTCTCACCGCCTTATTCTTCATGGTAGAAAAATATGTACAGCTAGAAATCCGCATTGTGCTGACTGCCCTCTAAGATTTCTGTGCCCATCTGTTTCGTTGTAGCTATGTTGTAGTTATGTTGTAGTTATGTTGTAGTTATGTTGTAGGTTTTGTCGTGGATTTTGTCGTAGCTGCGTTGTGGTTGTCGTAACGGATTTTTCTAATATCTCATATAATTAACTTTTAGAATATTCTTAGGGTATTTTTAGATTATTTTCTGCATAAATTCTACGTATGATTCAATCGATGATATACACTGTTGGCTATGTCTGAATTTGAAAGATACTCATCTGGATCACATATGAGAAAAGCACGTTATGCAAAAAAAGCTAAAAAAGGCGTGTCCTCGTGGGTTATTTTTATAGTCTTAATTGCCATTATGTCTGTTGTTGCATGGGGTGGATGGCGATTTTTAGATGGAAGATCAATAGTTCCAGAAAGTATTGTTCCAGCATCAGGCTCAGTTTTAAAAATAGGCTTGCGTACAGCCCCAGCATCCTTAGATATTAGGACTGACGACAGTGATTCACTGCAACAAGCTCTTATTGAAAACGTTTATGAAACGCTTATTAAACGAGACGGCAATAATGCTTTAAAACCAGGTCTTGCTCAGTCTTGGAGCGTATCTTCCGACGGTTTGAATTATAAGTTTAGGATTCGTTCAGGCGTGAAGTTTGCAAATGGAGACGTAATGGACTCTGGCTCCGTACTGCAATCACTTCAACAAGGTATTACAAAAAGCTATCCAGGCTATGAAAAGTTGACGAATATTACAAGCGTATCTAACTCAGGACCTGATATTCTAAACATTTCATTAAAAATGCCAGATCCATTACTGCTGCGAAGATTAGCAGGTAGAGCTGGAATTGTATATGACACTCGCGCTTCATTAAACTACGCTTCAGACGCTATGGGAACAGGACCTTTTAAAGTTAACGGCTATAGTAAAGGTTCAGACCTTGTTCTTGTGAGAAACGACAAATATTGGGGTACAGCATCTGGCTGCGCTAGCATAACTCTTAAATACTTTAATGACGATACATCTTTAGCAAATGCCATGCAGAATGGCGATATTCAAATGGCTGTTCCTCTTGATGGCAATGAAAACAAACGTATGGCGTCAATGCCAAATACTCAACTTGTTGAAGGTCAGAGCACTAGAATACGAATGATTGCTTATAACACTGGAATATCGTCTATTTTCTGCGATCAGCACGTTCGTAGGGCAAGCAGTTACGCAATGGATGTAAGCACTGTTTTATCGGCTGATCCATTTGGTGGTCAAATTGTGCGCGGACCAATTTCCCCATTGTCGCCAGGATACGAGGATTTAAGTGGCACTTATCCACACGATCCTCAAAAAGCTCGATCTCTATTCTCATATTTCTCTGCTGCCTACCTTGGTAAAATTACATTCCTCGTACCTCTTGGAATGAGCAATATTGGTAATGCGCTTGGTTCTCAGTTAAACGCTACCGGCGGTTTCCGTGTGAATGTCGAAGAAGTAGATGAGAACACTATGAAACAGCGAATTCATGATGGTAAATATGACTTAGCACTCACATGGATGAATCACACTTTGGATTCTGGAGCGTATGCAGATACAAAGTCTACTTATTTGTTCCAAGATCATGAGTCGCAGAAATATTTTGCACAGGCAATGAAATCAACCAATGCAGAAGGATATGAGTCAAATGTCAAACAGTATGCTAAAGAGTTGAATAATTACGCTGTTTCGAACTGGATGTATGCGCGAAAGAGCATTGTGGTAGCTAAATCTAATGTTAGTGGATATCCTACAAACATGACTGATCAACTTTTACCATTGCACGATGTAAACGTAAAATAAATCCAAGATTATTTCAGGAATATAAGTGCGTGTGGTTTGGGATTAGTCGCCAGCAACCGTTGATTTGAATAATTTTTACAAATATTTGTAAAAATATTGACGTTGTCGCGCTGAGTTTCTAATATTCAGTTCATGAGTGAACAGGATAATAACACAGTAAAACACGCACATTTAACGCCGCTTCCTAACAAAGTTGGCGTTGATGGTCTTGAAGACAAGTGGCGTAGTAATTGGGACGAAGCTAAGACTTACGCATTCCATAATTCTCGCGATCGTAAGGCCGTGTATTCTATCGATACTCCACCTCCAACCGTTAGTGGCCACTTGCACGTTGGTCACGTATTTTCTTACACGCATACGGATGTTATTGCACGATATAAGCGCATGCAAGGTTTTGACGTTTTCTACCCAATGGGTTGGGATGATAACGGCTTGCCAACAGAACGCCGCGTGCAGAATTATTACGGTGTGCGAGTGGATACTTCGTTGAAGTATGACCCTGATTTTAAGCCGCCTTTTGAAGGCACTGAAGGCAAGAAGATTGAAGCTAAGGATCAGGTTCCTGTAAGCAGACAGAACTTTATTGAGCTTTGTGAGCGCTTGACTTCTCAAGATGAGAAGCTTTTTGAAGCTTTGTGGCGTAGGCTTGGTCTTTCTGTTGATTGGTCGCAAACTTATCACACTATTGGCGAGCAGCCTCGCCGAGTTGCACAAAAAGCATTCTTGCGCAATCTTGCTCGTGGAGAGGCTTATCAGAAAGACGCTCCAGGCTTGTGGGATGTTACATTCCAGACTGCAGTTGCGCAGGCTGAGCTTGAAGCGCGCGAATATCCTGGCTTCTACCATAAGATTGCGTTCCGCTTTGAAGATGGTACGCCAATTTATATTGAAACTACGCGCCCAGAATTGCTTGCTGCATGCACTTCTTTGATCGCGCATCCAGACGACGAGCGTTACAAGAAGTACTTTGGTCAGGAAGTTTACTCACCGCTGTTTAAGGTGAAGGTCCCGATTTTGGCGCATCCTGCAGCTCAAATGGACAAGGGCGCTGGCATTGCAATGTGCTGCACTTTCGGTGACGTAACCGACGTTGAGTGGTGGCGCGACTTGAGTTTGCCAACTCGACCAATTATTCAGCGTAACGGCCGCATTGTTATGACTACTCCTGATTGGATTACGGACGAGTCTGGCCGCGAAATGTTCGAGAAAATTGCTGGCAAAACCACGTTCTCTGCCCGTAAGGAAGTTGTTGAAGCTTTGCAAGCAGCTGGAGATATGGAAGGCGAACCAAAGCCAACAAAGCGTATGACGAACTTCTACGAAAAGGGCGATAAGCCTTTGGAAATCGTCACTTCTCGCCAGTGGTACTTAAAGAACGGCGGCACGGACGAAAAGCTGAATGCTGAGCTTATTGAGCGCGGCAAAGAACTTAGCTTCCACCCAGACTTTATGCGCGTGCGCTACGAGAATTGGGTTCACGGCTTGAATGGCGACTGGCTTATTTCTCGCCAGCGCTTCTTTGGTGTGCCATTCCCACTTTGGTATCCAGTAAATGAAAATGGTGAAGTGGATTACGAGCATCCTTTGACGCCTAGCGAAGATCGTTTGCCAATCGACCCAACTATTGACGTTCCAGAAGGCTTCGATGAATCTCAGCGAGACCAGCCAAATGGCTTTACTGCTGAGCAGGATATTATGGACACTTGGGCTACATCTTCCTTAACACCACAAATTGTGACTCGTTGGGAAGAGCCAGGTGAGGAAAATCAGGCTTTGTTTAAGGCTACTTTCCCAATGGATTTGCGTCCACAAGGCCAGGATATTATTCGTACTTGGCTGTTTAGTACGGTTGATCGTGCGCATCTTGAAAACGGATGCTTGCCTTGGAAGCATGCTGCGCTTTCTGGCTGGATTCTTGATCCTGACCATAAGAAGATGTCTAAATCTAAAGGCAACGTGGTTGTGCCAAATAAGCCAATCGAAGAGTTTGGTGCGGATGCTGTGCGCTACTGGGCAACTTCTGCAAAGCTTGGCTTGGATGCAACTTACGACGAAGGTCAAATGAAGATTGGCCGCCGCCTTGCGATTAAGCTTTTGAACGCTACGAAGTTTGCGCTCGCAATTGGTCGCGAAAACGAGGAGCATCAGGTTCTTGAGTCTGCCAGCGCGGATTGGGATTTTGCAGACGTTACGGAAGTATTGGATCGCTCTGTTATGGCAAAGCTTGCATCCGTTATTCGTACCGCAACTGATGCGCTTGAATCTTACGAGCATTCCAAGGCTTTGGAAGCAATCGAAACCTTCTTCTGGGAGTTCTGCGACGATTACATTGAGCTTGCAAAGAATCGTGCTTACGGTACTGCAGAATCCACTGGACGCACTCCAAGCGAAGCTGCTGTAAAGTCTGCTCGCACAACTCTTGGCCTTGCACTCGACGCTTTGGCTCGCTTGCTTGCTCCTTACTTGCCTTACGCTACTGAAGAAGTGTGGAGCTGGATGCATGACGGCGAAGGTTCTGTACATCGTGCTAGCTGGCCATGCGCTAAGGCGTATGAGGCTGCTGCAAACGGTGTTTCTGCAGACACTTTGGCTTACGCGGGCGAAGCTTTGGCTGCTTTGCGCAAGATTAAGTCTGAAGCAAAAGTTTCTATGAAGACTCCTATTTTGCAAGTAACTTTGAACGTAGCAGAAAACGCTTATAAGTCTGTTGAGGAGACTTTGGATGACGTTGCGGAAGCGGGACGCGTTACTGGAGAAGTAAAGCTTAACGCTGTTAAGTCTGCGGATGCTGGCGATTCTTCTGAATCTGAATCTGCGGAATCTGAAGCAACTAATGTAAATGTTTCTGTTGCTCAAAGCGAACTCGGTGAAGCTCCTGCAAAAAAGAAGTAGTTGCAAGTAGTCGAAAATAATTAGTCGCAAAACAAAAGCGCTGGAAGTCAATCTTCGACTCCAGCGCTTTTTGTGTATTGTAAATACTAAGCATCGCGCGGTAACGCTAGACTGTAAACCATGAATCCAGAAAGCTTAAGTGAATTAATTGAAAAAATTGCTAAAGATTTAGTAGCAAGCGGTAAAGCTGGCAGTTTAACAGAAGATTTGATTCCTGCTGCCGAAAAACTTGCAGTTATGCGACCAAAAGATCGCGCACACGGCGATTGGGCTACAAACGTTGCTATGCAACTCGCTAAAAAAGCTGGTATGAAGCCTCACGATTTAGCTGAACTTTTTGCCGAGCGTTTGCAAGAAGCAGAAGGTATTGCGCGCGTAGAAGTGGCAGGCCCTGGCTTTATTAACATAACGCTTGATTCTGCTTCTGCAGCGGCTGTTGTTGACGAAGTATTAAAACATGGCGCGGATTTTGGCAAAAATACGCATTTAAGCGGCAAAACTTTGAATCTTGAGTTTGTTTCCGCAAACCCAACTGGTCCAATCCACATTGGTGGAACTCGCTGGGCTGCGGTTGGCGATTCTATGGCTCGAGTCTTGGAAGCGAACGGCGCAAAAGTTGTGCGCGAATACTACTTCAACGATCATGGTGAGCAAATCAACCGTTTTGCTAAGTCTTTAGTTGCTGCAGCTCATGGCGAAGAAACGCCTGCAGATGGCTACAAAGGCGCGTATATTAACGAAATCGCGGACGCTGTTATAAAAGAAGCAAATGCGGACGGTGTTGACGTTCTTTCTTTGCCACGAATTGATCTTGGAAAAGATGAAGAAGGTTTGCCTCTTGGCGAAGGCGATTCCGAGCAGCGCGAAGAGTTCCGCAAGCGCGCAGTTCCAATGATGTTTGCGGAAATTCGCAAGTCGATGCACGATTTTCGTGTGAAATTCGACGTGTGGTTCCATGAAAACAGCTTGTACGAGGATGGCGAAGTTGAGCGCGCTATTGCAGACTTGCGTTCTCGCGGAGACATTTTCGAAAAAGATGGCGCGACTTGGTTCGAATCAACTAAGCATGGCGACGACAAGGATCGCGTAATTATTAAGTCCGACGGCAATTACGCCTACTTTGCTGCAGATATCGCATACTATCGCAACAAGCGTCACCGCGAACAGAATCCTGCAGACATAGCAATCTACATGCTCGGCGCGGATCATCACGGCTATATTGGCAGAATGATGGCAATGTGCGCGGCTTTTGGAGACAATCCTGGCGAAAATATGCAGATTCTTATTGGCCAGATGGTAAATGTTATGAAGGATGGCAAGCCTGTGCGCATGAGCAAGCGTGCTGGAAACGTTATTACTATTGACGATTTAGTTGATGCAATTGGCGTTGACGCTTCGCGCTACTCACTTGCTCGCACAGATTACAACACAAGCGTTGATATCGATTTGGATTTGCTTGCTTCTCACAGCAACGATAATCCTGTGTATTATGTGCAATACGCTCACGCACGCAGCTGCAATGTGGCTCGTAACGCGGCAGACGCTGGAATTAGTGCAGACGGAGCTGATTTAAGCTTGCTTAATACTGAGGCAGATGGCGAAGTACTTGCTGCTTTGGCTCAATGGCCTGCAGCTCTTGCACAAGCTGGCGATTTGCGCGCTCCTCACCGCGTTGCGCATTATCTTGAGGATTTGGCAGCAAGCTACCACAAGTGGTACAACCTTGAGCGCGTAGTGCCAATGGAGTTGAGCGACCCAGAAAATCGATTGCCAGAGGCAGAGCGTGAAGCTCAGCGCATTGCAAAGTGCCCAGAGCCAGCACGCGCTGCAGCTCGCTTAAAGCTTAACGATGCTGTGCGTACTGTAATTGCAACTGGTCTTGATTTGCTTGGAGTTTCTGCTCCAGACAAGATGTGATTTAGCGCATTTGCCCTTTATTTAGGACGCTAGCTTTTATGTTAGCGTCCTTTTATTTTTACAAAAAGACACGCGCGAAATTGCAAATTTTTTTCGATTAAGTACATGCGATTTATTAATATACCCCCTAATATTATTTTTCGGTTTCAGTTTTGTTATTCAATGCGTTAAATAATATGCTTAAACAATTTTCACCATATAGGAGGTGTAAGCATGAGCGTCACAACACAAAGTGTCAGCACAGACAGTGCCCCGAAAAAAAGGAACTTGACAATTATTGAATCCGCGTACGTGGCGGTCATGTTGTTTGGCATGTTCTTTGGCGCTGGAAACCTGATTTTCCCAGTATTCCTTGGTGCTAACGCAGGAAACAATTCTGCGCCTGCGGCAATCGGCTTTATTGTTACTGGCGTTGGCTTGCCATTGCTAGGCGTTACTGCTCTTGCAATGAGTCGCGCAAACGGTCTTTTTGAACTTTCAAGCAAAGCTAGCAAAAAATACGGCATGTTCTTTACATGCGTTCTTTATTTAACAATCGGCCCGTTCTTTGCAATTCCGCGCTGTGCAACAACTTCATACACTGTTGGCTTGGAACGAATTATTCCGCAAGACGGAAATGGGCAATTGTACTTGTTCTTGTTCTCTGTAGTGTTCTTTGCGCTCGCGTTCTTCTTTGCTATGAAACCAAGCGGCATACTCACGTGGGTTGGTAAAGTTCTTACGCCAATCTTCCTTGTATTCCTAGCGATTTTGGTATTTACTGCACTATTTTCCCCTATAAGCGGTGCTTCTTCAGATGCTGCTCCTATGGGAAATTACGTTAATAAGTCATTCTTTACAGGATTCTTAGATGGCTACAACACAATGGATGCTTTAGCTAGCTTGGCATTTGGAATTGTGGTTGTTAGCACAATTCGCCAGTTTGGTGTAAAAGATCCTAAAGATGTGGCAGTGAATACTGCTCGCTCTGGATTCTTTAGCTGCTTGCTAATGGCTTTGATTTACGTTGCAATTGTTGTTGTTGGTGTGCGTAGCCGCGCTCTGTTCCCACCTGCGGAAAATGGTGGCGTAACTTTGGCACAAGTTGCACGTTATCATCTTGGAAATGCTGGCTTATTCGTGCTTGCTGCAACTGTAACGCTTGCATGCTTAAAGACTGCGGTTGGATTAATCGTAAGCTGCTCGGAAACCTTCTCTAAGTTATTCCCTAAGGGTCCTAGCTACCGTGTTTGGGCTGTATTGATTACGCTTGTTTCGTTTGGTCTTGCAAACTTTGGATTGAGCGCAATTATCGAATACGCGGTTCCAGTATTGATGTTCTTGTATCCACTGTCAATCGTATTGATTCTTTTGGCTTTGTGCGGTCGACTTTTTGGAAATTCCAAAGTCGTGTATTCTTGGACACTTGGTTTTACTGGTGTTGCAGCTGTATTTGACTTTTTGAATAGTTTGCCAACAGGTTTGCGCAATGCATTGCATATGAACGATATGTTGATTGTTGCTCAAAACTGGTTGCCGTTCTCGGAATTTGGCATGGCTTGGGTTTGCCCTGCTGTTGTTGGATTTGTTGTTGGCTATGTTCGCATGGTTATATGTGACAACAAAGGTATGGAAGAAGTGGCTCGTGTAGCTGCTGGCCCAGATCTTGAAGGTAGTGTTGCTAATAGCGATGACTATTCTTCAAGCGATGCTGATTTTGACGAGTCGGATGCGTTCGCTGTATCTGCTAAGTCTACTGTTGACGAGCCTAATTTTGGCAATCAATCCTAGTGACTAATTCATATTTATTTGTATAGATAGTTGTAATAATAAATAATCGCCATATTTTGGTGCGTATTTTACGTAACAAGATATGGCGATTTTTTGATTTTTCTTTTAAGAAAATAATGTTATTTTTAGCAATAAAACGATATTGTTGAACCACAGTGTAGTGAAGATGTTAGGGCGATTTACGTTTTACGTAATGTTTTATTTTGTAAAAAACAAGAATCAATATTTGTAATACAAAAATTTTGTTGTACGTAATTATTGCTGGGTATGAGCTAAAGGAGGCTGATTAATTATGGTAGAAGATGGAGAAAATAACGTGAATAATGAAATTAAATTATTTGAGGGTAAGCAAGTATGTTCCGCTTGGAATAACGAAAAAGAAGAATGGTATTTTTCGGTAGTGGATGTGGTTGCCGTTTTGACAGATAGTAAGAATCCTAGAGACTATTGGTATCGTCTAAAAAGCGCATGAGTGAGGAAGAAAAAAGTGAGTTGTCGACATTTTGTCGACAACTGAAACTTGCATCGTCTGACGGGGAAAAATATGAGACAGACGCCGCTGATATACAAGGAATTTTGCGCATTATTCAATCAATACCATCTCCCAAAGCTGAACCATTCAAAATGTGGTTAGCGACAGTTGATAAAGAGAGATTTGATGAAGTAATTGATGGGAGTAAGTCTAAGGGACATATTGCAGGTACCTGGAAAACTCTTAGTTAAAACTTTGGATTTGATTAATGCAAACTTGATTAAAAGCTATATTAACGCTATAATAAGTATATAAATTAAGGAGGTTTTCATGGATGTGAGAAATAAAATAAAACAAATTAGATTACAAAGTCTTCTAAGTCAACAAGACTTTGCTAAGCAGATAAATGTTTCCTTTTGTACAGTTAATAGATGGGAAAATGGCAAAGCTATACCAAACTATAAAGCACTATCTGACATAAAAGATTTCTGCAAGAAAAAGGGAATCGCTTTCGATATAGATATCATTCATGCAGAGGAAAATAAATGAAAGTATTAAGCCTATTTAGTGGGTGTGGTGGATTAGATTTAGGGTTTGAAAAAGCTGGTTTTGAAATACCAGTAGCTAATGAGTTTGACAAGACTATATGGGATACTTTCAAGATTAATCATCCGAAAACACATTTAATCGAAGGTGACGTTAGAAAAGTATCAAAAAATGATATCTCTGAATATCTGTCTGGAGACTTGGATGGAATTATTGGTGGACCGCCATGCCAATCTTGGTCAGAAGCCGGTTCTTTGAGAGGCATAGATGATGACAGAGGGAAACTTTTCTTTGACTATATTCGTATATTAAAAGATTTTAAACCTAAATTCTTTTTGGCAGAAAATGTGAGCGGCATGTTAGCCAATAGGCATTCCAGCGCGGTCCAAAATATTCTGAAACTTTTTAATGAAGCTGGCTATGATGTGAATCTTACGCTTGTTAATGCTAAAAACTATGGAGTTGCACAAGATAGAAAACGTGTGTTCTATATAGGCTTTAGAAAAGATTTAAATATAAAATTTTCTTTTCCAAAAGGATCTACAGAGGATGATGAAAAGAAACTAACATTAAAAGATGTTATTTGGGATTTGCAAGATACTGCCATTCCAGCGAGAGAGCGAAATCACCATAATCCAGTTGCTATAAATAACAATGAGTATTTTGTCGGAGCGTTTTCCTCTATATTTATGAGCAGAAATAGAGTTCGTTCTTGGCATGAACAAGGATTTACAGTGCAAGCTTCTGGAAGACAATGCCAGCTTCATCCTCAGGCTCCCAAGATGATCAAATTTGGGATGAATGACTGCAGGTTTGTAAAAGGGAAAGAATCTCTATATCGTCGAATGACTATAAGAGAAATAGCCAGAATACAAGGATTTCCAGATAATTTTAAGTTCATATATGATAGCTTGGATACGGGTTATAAAATGATTGGGAATGCAGTACCAGTAAATTTGGCATTTGAAATAGCTACTGCAATTAAAAAAGTTCTATCATAATTCAGATAAGTGGTGGGAGCTGAGTTTAAAGCTTCCACCACTTATCTATGCTTATATGTTCACAGATTCAGTATGCTGTATCAACTCAAGACCTAAATTATTAGTATTAGAAACGCCTAATAGATCTAACGCTGATTTTAATCGTTCATATACAGCATCTCCCCTCTCCAAAAGGGGTCTATTAAATACTAATTCATAATCCAATTTTCCATTAGTTACGAACCAATTTACATAAACTGCCAAAGGTCTGTTACCATCATATTTATTTTTAAGTGAACGATAATTTAACGCTTTACAAGCAAAATACACCTTTGGATTCTGATCAACGTAATCATCAATGGCAATTAACGAATTAGCAGCGTCTTGAGTTGTGTCTATATTATCTTTTTCGACTAGTATAAAGTTTGCAACTCCACTGTCTTTTATAATAACGTCATTAACATATGCATTTCGTTTATCCTCAGATAGGTTTGTACCCGCATAGACATCAATGACTTGTTGCCTAGTAAGATCTATTTTTTCACTTAACTGACCGCTTTTAACATTTAATAATTCAAATTTCCAACCAAGTGTGATAGCACCTTTATCTGTGCGACCTAATTTACTCTTGTATATTAGTGGTCTTTTTTGAAAATCGTTCTGTAGTTTAGTCACAGCGCTGATAATAATCTCTTGCCACTTAGATCCGAATAACTGTTCTGCACGCTCAGCATTGGTTTTATTTTCAAGAAATTCAGCATTTTCTTGCTTAAAAGAGATTTTAAACTCTTTAACACAGTTGTTACTATTAACAGCTTCTACATATATATCAGTTTTAGGTTCACCTTTTTTGCAGGTTGGCTTTCCAGAATTATTTACTTTAAAGAATTCTCCTTCATAACAAAATGTTGAGGCAGCACTAAACAGTGATAATATTTTATGTTCTTCGGGACCAAATGTTTTTGCCATAATTTTTTTACCTCATTTCTTTTTGTATTTCCATAATGTCACTAATATCGCAGCTTAAAGCGATGCAGATTTTCAATAATCCAACCATATGTTCTAATAATCATTTAAAATCTCCTTATTCTTCTACGTTTTCCATGATATCTTCCAGTTTGCAGTACAATGCTTCGCAAATTTTGATGAGAACTGGGTGCCGCTATCGCAAAAATTTTAATTAACACAAGCACAGATTTTGCAAAGTAATATTTGTAAAGCAAAAGCCTACCGAAATAAACAGGTAGGCTTTTTGGTTAGGTTTTTGATGTGATTGTTTGCGACTTGCGACTTGCGACTAGAAGTTGCCGCCGTTCCAACCCCAGTCAGTTGTTGCAGTGTAACGAATGTAAGTGCGATCCTGTGGTACGCCAAGCTCGCGATTCAAAGCTGCCATAATCTGCTCTGTCAACTTTTCCCAAGCAGATCCTGGCACGCTAGAACCAAAAACGTTCACTTCAACATAAGCTGCAGGCTTAGAATTGTCTCCTGCAAAATAAATTGGCATATTGTCTTCAAACGGGCACATAAGCCAATGCTCACTTTTGCCTGGAACTGCGCTAATCGCCTTGCCGTATGCTGCTTTTAATGCATCGCGCTGTTCTGGCGTAGTGCTTACAGAAACATGAGTGTGAATAACTGGCATAATCGCTCCTTTGCTAAGTTTTATGAATTTTTTAAGTTTATAAACTTGTGCTGCGCAACATATGTTACGCAATAATAAACCTGTGTTACGCAATAATTATAGTGAATTGTTAGCCTCCGCGTGTTTAATTGAATGTATGAAAAAACTTATTGAACAGGTTGTTAAGTTTGGAATCGTAGGAATCATTGCGCTGATTATTGACGTAGTATTGCTAAACCTGCTTCTTCTTGTGCATCTTAATAACGTTGTTGCTGGAACAATATCTTTTATAATCTCGCTTATTTTTAACTACATTGCCAGCATGAAGTACGTGTTTAAGCACCGCGAAGACATGGCTCGTTGGATGGAATTGCTGATTTTTGTTATTTCTGCAGTTATTGGTTTGCTTATTAACGATGCGATTATTTGGCTTAGCACGCTTGGAATGGCACAAACTTTGCGTGGTACTGCGATTTACATGCTTCGCACAAACATTGGCAAGCTTATTGCAACAGTTGTTGTAGCTGTGTGGAATTTTGTTATTAGAAAGTGGCTTTTAGACGACACAAAGTCGCAAAAACCTGATTATGATGCCGCTAAAGACAATACTTTTGCTCACAAGTTGGGCGAATGGTCGTTAAGTCACACTCCAAAAGGGTGGAAGTAGGTTTGGAAGTAGGTTTAGAAAATATGCCAGCTACGACTATTCATTTTGTGCGCCACGGGGAAGTGGAAAATCCAAATCACGTGCTTTACGAGAGGCTCCCAGGATTTCACTTATCTAATCGCGGCTTAAAAATGGCTTGCGCTACAGCAAAATATATTGCGACTGTTCCACAAATGCGCGGAATTAGTGCGATTTACTCGTCTCCTTTGGAGCGCACGCAAGAAACGGCGCAACAAATCGCAAACGCTTTGCAAATTGGCCCGATTATTTTAGACGATCGTCTAATCGAAGCGGAAAACAATTTTCGAGGGAAAAGAATCGGCTACGGCGAAGGCGCTTTGTGGAAAAACAACAATTGGAAGCTTGTATCTAACTTGTGGAAGCCGAGTTGGGGAGAATCCTACAAGAGTATTGCTGCACGCGTTGGCGATTTTGCGTGCGAACAAGTGAAAAATCACCCAGGTGAACAAATCGTAGCTGTAACGCACGAATCGCCAATATGGTCTTACCGTCATTTGTTAGAAACGGGTCATGCGGAGCACAATATGCTTTTACGCAAAACGGCTTTGGCGTCAATTACGTCAATTACATATGATTGCGAAAATATGAATGTGCTTTCCATCACATATGTGGATCCTGCTGCGCGTGTGCAATAGAACGTGTGGAATAATAAGCAATAGACTTTAAAATATGCATAAAAGATGCGTAGAAACTGTTTTTTACAGCTAATGCGAAGGAGCGTTATTATGGGTGATTCTGTAGAAAAGCTGGATTCAAAGGCTTTGAGTCTGCTTGAGTCTGCTGCAAAGTCGGCCGCGGATTTAACTAAATTGTGGCCTTTAAGCGAAGCTCGCCATTTAGATAATGACGCAAAATATGCTGAAAATCTTGAGGTTAGGGCGATTCGCACTATTGCTCGAATTATTACAGATTTAGACGTTACTGTTCCAGATGCAGAGTTTGTGTATGAAGGTGCAGACGAAATTCCAGGACGCCCTCAAGAGATAGTTGACGCGCTTTTGGCTGCTGCAAACGCTTACGATGATATGGATTTATGCTACGAACCAGACTACAGCGAAGCGCAAGAAGAGCTAGAAAATAACACGAATGATGTTAGCGCTATTTTTAACAAGCTTGAATCAAATCTTTCTAATGATGTTAACGCAATCAACGGTGCTGCGGATTCTTTAAGCGTTGCAGGTAATTGGAGTGTTGATAGCTTGCAAGATGCGTTTAGATGCGCAAAACAAGAGTGTGATTTTTGCGGACTTAATTCTGTAGAATCGCAAAAAATTACAGCAATACTGTCTATTCTTAAAAGTCTTATTGAAAAAACAAGCAACATTTACGAAACTTTGCCTATATTCCTATATATTAACGAAGTGTGTGAGTGCGCGGGAGTTCCGCGAATGATGTTTAAGGATAATCAGTGGCGTGCGATTGTTGATTGCGTAAAAAGTGGCGATGATGGCGAAACTGGCGAAAATAGTATGAGCACGCTACTTGAAATTGCAGCCCCATTGCTTGAGCGCGAATGGTTAAAGCATAAGGAAGACGTACTTTGGGATCCAGAAGAGGCTAAGAAGCTTGCAAAAGAAGAAGACGATAGAAAGTCTCGCGAGGCTCTTGCTGCAAAGTTTGCGCATGTGGAAGGTAATAAGGAATCAACGCAAGCGCTTGACTAGATAGGCACGTCCGTAACGCGCGGCACAATGGAACCTATGACTGATACAGAGGAAACTCAAGAAGTTGCTAATAATGCAACAAAATCCACAAAGCCTGAACTTCCAAAGAATGTTCGTGTGCGTTTTTGCCCTTCGCCAACCGGCACGCCTCACGTTGGCATGGTTCGTACCGCGCTGTTTAACTGGGCGGAGGCTCGCCATACTCACGGCAAATTGCTGTTCCGCATTGAAGATACTGATAATGAGCGCGATAGCGAGGAAAGCTACCAGCAGATTATTGAGGCTCTTCGTTGGCTCAATATTGATTGGGATGAGGGTATTGACGTTGGCGGAGATAACGGGCCATACCGCCAGTCCCAGCGTATGGAAATTTATAAAGATGTGGCGCAAAAGCTTTTTGATGCAGGATACGCTTACGAATCCTTCTCTACTCCTGAAGAAATTAAAGAGCGTAATATTGCTGCTGGCCGTCCTGCTGAGTTTGGTTACGATGGTTACGATCGCAATCTTACTGAGGAGCAGAAGCAAGCTTTCCGCGATGAAGGTCGCAAGCCTGCACTTCGCTTGAAGATGCCAAATGAAGACATTACTTTTAATGATTTAATTCGTGGCGAAATCACTTTTAAAGCTGGATCTGTTCCTGATTATGTGATTGTTCGCCCGAATGGCGATCCACTTTACACGCTTACGAACCCTGTTGACGATGCGTTAATGGATGTAAACGTGGTTTTGCGCGGTGAGGATATTCTCAGCTCCACACCTCGTCAGATTGTGCTTTACCGTTATCTTATGGAAATGGGCATTGCTAAGGAAACTCCCCTTTACGGCCATATGCCTTACGTTATGGGCGAAGGCAAGAAGAAGCTCTCTAAGAGAGACCCTGAGTCCAACTTGTTCTTGCATAGAGATAACGGCTTTATTCCAGAAGGCTTGCTGAACTACTTGGCTTTGCTTGGATGGTCTATTGCGCCTGATCGCGACGTGTTCACTATGGACGAGATGATTGAAAAGTTTGATGTGCGAGACGTTAAGGCAAACCCTGCACACTTTGACTTGGATAAAGCAATTTCCATTAACGCTGAGCATATTCGCATGCTTGATTCGCAAGACTTCTTAAATCGCTCTGTGCCTTATTTGCATAAGGATGGCGTAGTTAGCGCGGACAATTGGGATGCCTTAACTGACCGTGAGCGTGAAGTGCTCACCGCTGCTGCTCCTCTTGTTCAGCCTCGAGTGCGTTTGCTTGGTGAAGTTGCTGGAATGGTTGGCAGTTTGTTGAGCGAAGATGGCTATATTGAGCCAGATGACGATGCGCGTAAGCAGCTTAAGGAATCTGCTGGTGATGTGCTTGATGCTGCGCTCGCTGCTTTGCAAAGTGTTGATGCTTCTGATTGGCATACGGATTCTTTGCACGAGCTTTTGAACAAGAAGCTTGTAGAGGAAGCTGGCTACAAGCCGCGCTTGGCATTTGGCCCTGTGCGAGTGGCCCTTTCTGGCCGTCGCGTTTCTCCGCCATTGTTTGAGTCCATGGAAATTGTTGGTAAAGACGTGACTTTGGCGCGTTTGGCTGGATTGCGTGAGCATTTGTAAATCGTAAATAGCTTTTAAATCTTAAGTAGATTTTGTATAAAGCGGGAATGTAGTGGAATTCTGCATTTTCGCTTTTTGTGTTTTTTAGGAGTTTTAGCGTATTTTCGACACGCCGCGGTTGCGTATTGAGCTGTTATGTTGTAAAGTCGACATTTGTTGCGTCTAGAGGCGTAGCAGATAAATGAAGCCCCCGTCGTCTAGCGGCCTAGGACTACGCCCTCTCACGGCGCCAACACCGGTTCAAATCCGGTCGGGGGTACAAAGACGGAACGGTTCCAAGAGCCGCGAAGCCTGCCAATTGGGGTATGGTGTAATTGGCAACACAGGTGATTCTGGTTCATCCATTCTTGGTTCGAGTCCAGGTACCCCAGCGAATAACCCTCGTGTTTTACGAGGGCTTTTTTGTATTTCAAAGATAAAAGATATAGCTTACATTGCTCGTACTTTTCTTGTTTCTTATATTTGTATCGCGTGTGAGGCATTTGTAACGTTTTTTACTGATTTTCGTTATATTTGCATCATCGGTGAGATGTTTGTAACGTTTTTTGCGGTAAAAACGTTACAAACGCATCATGTGAGCTACGAATATAACGCAAGCTATTGCTTCTGCTCTAATAGACTCAGCGAATAGTTCCTCACGGGCTATTAGTAGCCGTGAGGCTGATTTGACACATAAAGTCTACTGGACTTTATATTTAAGCCAAATCACGCTTTGAAGGAGCTTGAAATGCGTTATGCAATTTCAAGCTCAGTCAAAGCGCTTCTCGCGCATTATGCAGCTCGGAGTTGTCGATTCGCGCAATATACACAAAGCATGACACAATAGTATGTAGTGTGTTTTTTGAAGGGAGCAGGTTCCGTGGGAAGTCGACAAACCTTGCAGCGTTGGATGATTACAGTAGGTGGTGTCGAGCAGGCGCGCGTTGGAGCGGGTCAGTCTGTGGAGATCGGCAGAAAGCCTATACGACCTTTGCGCGAAGACGGTTTTATGCGTGTAGACATTGTAGACAATAAGCGCTCAATGTCTAAAAGGCATGCGCTTCTTATAGTAGACACAAGTGGCGTGGCGACTATTCGAGATTTGCATTCTACAAACGGAACTTATCTTGTAAACGAAAGCGGAGATTTGCTGCGACTAGATCCAGATGTTGATTTTCATATGCCAGATAGCATTGTTCGCATGCAATTTGGAGATGTGCCAATTGACTTTGTGCGTATAGAAGAGCCAGTTCCTTTGGCTGAAAATAGTGCGGAGCCTGTACGCGACTTGTTCTCTTATGCTGCTGACGGTTCCATTAAAGAGCCAGATGCTTCGGATTTGTCGGTCGATGATATTCTTGATATTCGTGCTGGAGAGCCAACAGGCGTTTTCCGTGCACAATCTGTTTCACACCCTAATTTAGTGTGGGATAATCAGTCCAAATTAAATGCTGCCGGTAAAGCTGATGATGTTTATAGTGCAAGCAAGGCTGATATTTCAGTAAATCCTGTAAAACAAAGCGATCCCGTGATTGCTAATCAGGTTGTTCTTCCTGTTGTGCGTGAAGATTTTGAGTCTGCTGCAGAACCTCGTAATCTTTTTGATGATGCAGCACAAGCTAATGCATCACAAGTTAATGCAGCACAAGCTAATGCAGCACAAGCTAGTAGTGACAAAACTAATAGTGATGAAACTGTAAATCCAGATAATATTGTGGATAACAGTGTTGTTGCAAATGATTCTTTTGATTCTCACGATGTTCAAGACGATTCTAAAATTCAGTACTCACAAAATGTAGATGTTGAAAACGAGGATCACACAACGCAAGATCAGAATACTGAACAAGAGGAGATAGCAGAAATTCAAATCAATTATCAAGATGAGAATGAATTACAAGATGGAACAGAAGATGAGTCGCCAGCAACCGACGATTCATTGCAAGATGAACCTCAAATTCAACTAAATCATGAACAATTCATTCGATCCAATTCAGTCAATATTCAAGAAGATTCGCAATACACTCCAGCTTTTGAACCAGGGTCTGTGTTCGAAAAAGTGTCAAATGGAGAATTCAACGCGCATAAAGAAATTGTACAAGCAGGTGGATTCACTTCGGAAGAAGCTCAGAAAACCACTGATTTCTCTAAACAGTTTGAGATAGCAAAATATCAAGAATTACTTCCATTTTTAGCCATGAATACAGGTCTTTATGACGATTTATACGCTTGGCTTTCAGCTCAAGGCAATGCAGACGTAGATGAAGCTTTAGCGCAAAATAGCGGGTATAACGCTTACCGCAACGCAGTAGGTTTATAAACAGGGGAGTTTAGTAGTATGAGCGGCGAACAGAATGATTTTATAAGCCAAGTAAATCAAGCGCATAATGCGAGTGAACAAAATTATCAAGAAGCTTACGAGCAGAATGCGCAAATAAAGCATGAAAGTGCGCAGGCTACAGCTTCGCGAGATGAAAAGTTAAGGCGAATAAACTCTTGGCGCGAACAATACAAGTCACAGCTTGCGCCTTCGCCGCTTGAAGACATAACGAAACTTTCCGCACAATTAGAATTAACGCATGCTCACCCATCTGGGATAGCGCAACTTTTTGCGAGTGGAAAAGTAACTCTTCAGGCGTTATTCCGCGATTCTGGAATGTTGCGCGCGGCAGGGCGCAGACTAGACAGGGTTTTTGAAGATAGAGATAATAAGGCGCACGAAAATGGTGTTTCGGAGCTTTCGCTTGTTGTTGGAGTGGCATCGTGGAGCGGTAATCATGTGCCAGTTTTAACATACCCAGTGCGAGTTATTCGAGACTCTGGCAAGGATGAAACATACGCAACAATCTACTTTTCTGGCAATGTGCGCTTAAACCATGCTCTTGTTCTTAGATTGCAAGAGAGAGGCGTGAATCTTAGTGAAGATGCGCTTTTTGACGGCGCAAACTATGAAAGCGGAACACCAGAAACGTCAGCTGTTTTTGATGCAATTTGTGCATCTGCTCGCAGCGTGTTCCCAGATTTTGATATTGAACGAGATATTGTTCTTGGATGTTTTACTGATTCGGGATCCAGATTTTTGGCTGAAAGCGCTCAGATTTTGCAGGCGCTTAAAGTTGGGAATGTTGGAAACACTATGATTGATGCGGTTGCTGGCGATGAGCGTGCGCTTAAAGAGTTGGCGGCAAATGATAGGCAAGAGTATTCTCCTCTAGATGTAGACCCTCATGGTGAATATGAAGTCGGTGATGTAGATAATGTTGTACGTTATGCATCTGGTTTAGCTGCTAATGGCGTTTCTCTGGCTTTAGACGTGGATGCTGGATCTGATTCTGCTTCTATCGCGGCTGCGATTTCTTCACGCTGTGTTCTTGCTGGAAAGTCCATTTTATATGTTCCAAATGTTATGGAACAACAGCGTCGATTCCGTCATGCTCTTAGTGCGAATGAGATTTCTTCGCTTGCGCTAGACGTTTCGGATTCTCACCTTGCGAAACATGTGGATTCTCAGCTCATAGCTGCAGTTGGGGCGCGTCAAAGCGTTGCTTCTAGCCGTTTTGAGCAGGTTTGTGACGAGTTAGTTGGTGTTAAAACTCGCTTAAATCGTTATTTGGGAGACTTGCATGGAGTAGATGAGCGTTGGGGTGTGTCAGCGTATCAGACAATGCAAAATCTTGCTGCTATTGCAATGTTGCCTACTCATCCTTGTACTCATGTAAGACTAGATGTTGCTGCTGCAAGATCGCTTTCTGGTCATTTAGATGAATGGGCGCAAAAATTACATCAAGCAGATGAGCTTGGAGAATTTACGATAAAGCCTGAAGATACCCCGTGGTTTGGCGCGTCTTTGTTCAATGAGAATGAGGCTGTTGCTGTATATCAGCGCGTTGTAGATGTTCTACTAAAGCTTCTTCCTGCAGCACGCGAACATGTTAAATCAACTGTTCAAAACTGCGGTTTTCCTGTTCCCGCTACCGCACGCGAATGGGGTAGACAGGTTACGGTGTTAAAGAATCTTCGCCGAGTTTTAGATGTTTTCCAAGCAGATATTTTTGAACGTGATCTTAGCGCGATGATTGAAGCAAGTAAGCCTAAAGCTGTTCGCAAGCGTGAAGGTACAGTAATGGGCTTCTGGGAGCGTAGACGTCATATTAAAGAAGCTCGTAGTCTTTTGCGTGTAGGAGCTAAAGTAGATGATCTTCATGAGGCTTTGAAGATTGTTGCTCAGCAAGCTGCTCAGTGGCGTACTTTTGTTCCTCATGGAGGGTGGCCTGTGTTACCGCCTAAGTTAGATGAGATTGTTAGTACTCAGGAGCTTTTGGATCGTAATCTTGTAGCTCTTGATGCTGTTCTTTCCACCACGCGTTTGGGTGCTGATCTTGAAAATGTTGAGTTTACTAAACTTGATGAGCGTTTACAGGCTTTACATGACGATCGTGCTTCCTTAGATACTTTACCTGGTAGGTGTGTGATTGAGCGCGATTTACGCGGTGTTGGTTTAGAAGACCTTGTTTGCGATTTGCGTAGGCGTAATGTTACTGGTTCTGCGTTAGATGGTGAGCTTCACTTGGCTTGGTGGACTACGGTTTTTGAAGATATCGTTAATTCTTCCGCGATTATTTCTAACCAAGATGGTTCGGCTATGCAAGATGCTTCTGACCGTTTTGTTCAGGTAGATACTGAGCATGTGCGCTCTGTGGGGCCTATGGTTCAACAAGAGACTCTAAAACGTTTGTGTGAACTACTTTTCTCTAGGTCTCAGGAAGCTAATCAGCTTCACACAACTCTGGCAAGTAATAGTTCTGGCGTGACTTTTACCAAATTGATGAATTCTCATGCAGATCTTCTTCTTGCTGCTAAGCCAATTATGGTTGCTATGCCTTCTACTTTGACTATGATGACTGAATTTAAGCCGATTGTAGACATTGTGATCCTTGATTCTGTTGAGCATTTGAGCAATATTGAGCTTCTTAGCATTCTCGCTCGTGCTCGCCAAGTTGTGGTCATTGCTCATAAGAATACGGTAAGTTCGCAGAGTGTTAACGATTTGATTAGTGTTTTGCCTTCTGTACATGTTAAATCTCGTGCTACTAGGCGTTCTCTTCGTCTTGCCAATTTCCTTGAAAATCATGGGTATGGTTCGCTTCGTCACGATGTTCCTGTAGATAGAATGCAAGGTAAAGTTAAGCTTCACCAAGTTGAGGCTTCTGGTGTTCCTGTTATGTCTACTGGTTTGATTGAGAGTAGTCAGAGGGAAATTGACGAAGTTGTTTCCTTGATAAAACAGCGTGCTACGACTTTCACGGTAGTTCCTTCCAGCTATGTTCTTGCAGTTGTAACTCTTACGAGTGTGTTTAGGAATCGTTTAGGAGCGGAGCTTAAGGCTCTTGCTATTAAAGATGAAAATATGAATAGATTCCTTCGCCATGTTCGTCTTGTAGATGCTAGTGAGTCTGTTGGTGCTGCCGCTACGGATGTTATTCTTTCCTTATGCTATGCAAAAACTTCTCACGGTAGGCTTTTGCAACAATTTGGTGTTTTGGAAGAAGAAGGCGGTAAGGGTATACTTCTTGATTCGTTAGCATTAGCTCGTAGGAATTTAGATATTGTTTGCGCGTTTAAATCTAGTGATATGGAAGATGAACGTTTGCATCAGGATGGTCCTAAGCTGCTTAAAGAATTGCTTATTTGGGCTGAGCAGTTGGATGATAGTCCAGTAAATCCAACTGATTTTGATGAAGCAAAACCTGAATATGATCAAGATAAGGCAGAAAATAAGGCAGAAGCTGCAGGTGCGCGTGCGGAGGCTTTTGATTCTTCAGTAGACAGTTTTAATAATGTTTTGTTTACTGATTTGGCGGATCGTATTCGCGCTCGCGGATTGTGCGTAGCGGTGAATTACGGATTTGATAAGGAACACAGTATTCCTCTTGTTGTTGGTTTGCCAGATAAGCCTTTTGCTCTTGCTGTTTTAACGGATGATATGAGATTCATGAATATAGAATCAACGCGTGAACGTCATCGCATGTTTGCGCAAGATTTGGAGTATCTTGGCTGGTCTGTTATGAATGTTTGGAGCGTTGGAGCATTCGTAAATCCTGAAAAAGAGGTTGAGCGGGTTGTTTCTAGAATAGGCGAGCTTTATGGTGAAGATCAGTGAGCCGTGATAGGTGAGTGACTATAGGTGAGTGACTATAATCCCAATCGCAGATGTTCTAGAACGCATAATCGAGTAGTTCGTAAAGGCTCTGAGCTTTTTGATGCTGATGGCGTTAAGCTGGAGCCTTCGGATTTTCAGACTTTAGACCAGCGCTCTAAAGATGACGATAATCGTATTCTTGGAGAGCTTCCGCCTCATTGGGCAGTTTTTAGTGAACGTGGTAGGTAAAGCTGTTTTATCCTCGTATTGCAATAACCGCAAGGTTTGGAATAATAGATTGTGTATTTATTATCTGTAACGCAGACTCTGCAGGCATGGCTAGTAACGCGTTTTGAGATGAATTGCCTGTTTTGACTACTATTACATCGTGGATAAAAGAAATGTTTTTATTTTCTTGAACAATGTCATTCTCGTTGTGATCTCCTCTTGAAACTTTGCTAAATGCTATCGAAATATTTTCTCCAATGTTTAAATCTTGGTTGTTGCTTGCCAGTTTTATTGAAATCGTTGTGAATCCTGGTGGAATTTTTGCTTGTTGTGTAATCTGACTAGTAAAGATAGGCATACCATATTTGATATTGCAGGTTGCGATAATAGCATTTTTGATCAAATCCTTGTTAATAACATGATTAAAAACACTGTTTTTGGGCACGTTAACATAAGACAAATCATCTTGTTTAATAAGAGTGCCTTTAGATATATCTCTAATTGCTACAGGTATGATTTGCGTTTCTTGACAGCTCGTAATCATATTTATTGCAATAAGTGTTGCAACGCTAATAAAAGATACTGTAAGCGCATTTAACAAAAGTGCTTTCTGCCTGCGTTTTAAAAGCATGGCTGGCACTTGATTTTCGTGCGCATCATGCGTGCTAGATGTGTTTTTTAATATTGATATCATGCTCATAGAAGCATCATCTAATAAAAGGTGATGCTTCTACAAGATATTTTTGTCAATGTGGTTAAAGGTCATTTTCTATTGTAAATTAGACGATTTTATGCACTTTTCCACAAATTTGCTAATAAGCGAAATTGTTTATGCACATTTCCACAAATTGTTTGTACCTGCTTGAAAAATTATTTATCAGTGCGATAAAATCCGCTACCTTTAAAATTGATTGGTGGCGCAGAAAACACCTTACGAAGTTCTGGTTTTCCGCATTTTGGACACACTGTAATTGGGTCATCTTCAAACGATTGATATTCCGAAAAATCATATCCACATTGCTTGCAACGGTAATGATAAGTAGGCAACGGTTCCTCCGATCTTTATTTCCATCACATATCCTAGCTCATTCCCGCACCGCATGAAAGATGACTTAAAATATATGCAAAAAGATGCAGTAATTTGTAAAAATTTAATGTAATAATTCCTATAATTGCGACACGCCGAATTGATTTTGGCTCTTCACATCCGTAACGCACTTTATATTTATACGTATGGGTTATGAATCGGTGAGTGCGTTAATTGTATTAATCATCATCATAGCCTTAATGTTTGGTTGGTTGCCTAAGCGCACTGTTAACAGCATGAAGTCAATGTTGGAACACAGCGAAGATAGGTATTCACCTTCGCTGCATATTGTGGATGAGCGTAGTGCTTCGCTATTCCATGAGTGTAGTGGTGCGATGGCGAAAGGGGTTGGAATGCAACCGTCAGAGAAGCGATCGAATAAAAATAAGAACACTAAAAATAAGAGCAATAAGTCAAAGGTGTTAAGAGATAATTTTACTCCGCAACATGTGGCTCGTATTCGTGCTCTTCGTCGCGCTGCGGTTCGTCGTCGCCGTATTTTGGTTTTTTCGCTTGTTTTCTTGACACTTGTGGTTCTTGTAGCTGGTTTGTCTGGATTATATTCTGCTTGGTTCGCTCTTATACCATTCGCTATGGTGTCAACAGTTCTTTACTTTGGCTCTATTGCGGCAAAGCATGCGCGAGATTGGGAAGCGCGCGTTGCTGCTTATAACAAATCTGCTGGAGTGCCGCAAAACTATGGTAAAAAAGGTTATGGCGAATCTAGTGAATCTATTGTGGAACCAGTTTTTGATGCGATTGTCAATTCTGTTGTAGCTCATGAAGAAGAGTATCAAAATTATTCATCAGGTTCTGTTACACAATATTCGTCGAATACTCAAGACAATACAGAAACTTCTGTTATGCAGCAGCGTGAAATTAGTATGGCTTTAGAACGCGTCAATTCGCAGAATGCTAATGGTTATGTATCTGCTGGTAATCAGTCATCGTCTTTGCCTGATGTATCTGATTCTTCTGGCGCGTCTGATTCGTCTGAATCTCATCAAGATTTAATATCTTTCTCGTTTGGGTCTGATTCTACAGAATCTTCTTCAAATGACAAGAATAATGGTCCGTTAAGCTTGGAAATAAAGTCCACTAAGCAGGTTGCTAAGGCAATTTCAGCTAAAAAACCGCTTTCTACTAAAGAAGCTTCCGATAATAATGTGGAACCACCAGTTATTACTGAAGATTCATTAGGAAAAGCTGATTTGCGAGATGTTTTAGCTCGTCGCACTGCATGAAAATAAGTTTAAAAGTAGATTAAAATACACATATTTTTAAAAAATTTTCCAAAATTTTAGCACTCTAGTTGGTAGAGTGCTAAAAACGCGCTATTATAAATCACAGTGCGCGATAGTTTTGACGTGATCGTCAGCCTCGTCAATATTATTTGTGCGAATAGTTACATTTCTCTTAAGAAAGAGGTGGCGACAGTGTCGATTAAGCTCACACCGTTGGAAGATAAGATTATTGTTAAGCAAGCTCAGGCAGAAACTCAAACTGCTTCTGGCTTGTATATTCCAGATAACGCTAAGGAAAAGCCACAACAGGGCGAAGTATTGGCTGTTGGACCAGGTCGTCGCGACGACAAGGGTGAGCGCATTCCTATGGACGTTAAAGTTGGAGACAAGGTTCTTTACTCCAAGTATGGCGGCACAGAAGTTCATTACGAAGGCGAAGATTATTTAATTGTTTCGTCTCGTGACGTTCTTGCAATCCTTGGCTGATTTTTGATTAATTGTTTGGTTGATTGCTTTGCTAATCGCTTGTAATTAATCAAATAATATTTGAATCTATTTAACGCTGAAAATAACGGTTCGCCGCTGTTTTCAGCGTTTTTGCTTAATTTGTTTAAGACGCGACTATTATAAAATCATGGATTACAAACACCGCAGTATTCTAGATAGTTTGCCAAATTACAAGCAAGGCAAACCAGCGCCCGCATTAGACGGCATTCGCGCATATAAGATTTCGAGCAACGAAAACCCATTTGAGCCGTTAGAAAGCGTAAAAGACGCTATTTCTAACCGCGCGCTTGGTGTTATTAATCGTTACCCAAATATGCGTGGAACAGAAGTTGTAGAAGAGTTAGCTAAAAAGTTTAGCGTTACTCCCGATGAAGTTGTGCTTGGCTGCGGCTCCACGGAGGTTATTACGCAGCTCGTAGACTTAGTTGCGGGTCCTGGAGACGAAGTTATATACCCTTGGAGAAGCTTTGAGGCATATCCAATTATTGTTACGGGTGCTGGCGCTACAAGCGTTAAAATTCCTAATCGCGCAGATGGGTCGCACGATGTGGACGCAATGATTGATGCAATTAATGAGCGCACTCGTCTTGTTATTTTGAACAATCCAAACAATCCTACATCCGCGCAACTTTCTGATGAGGATGCTAGAAAGGTTTTGGATGCTGTATCAAGCGACGTCTTGGTGCTTATTGACGAAGCGTATGTGCAATTTAACAACGCAAAAGGCACGGCAGATGGCATGCAACTTTACCGCGAATATCCAAACGTTGTTGTTGCTCAAACATTCTCTAAGGCATACGGTTTAGCTGGCTTGCGCATTGGATACGCTATTGGCGCTGCAGATGTTGTAGACGGCATGAGAAAAGTGGCTGTTCCATTTGGAGTAAGCCAAATTGCACAAGTGGCTGCCATTGCCTCTTTGGAACCTCAAGCGCTTGTAGAGATGCGCAATCGCGTAGATGCGCTTGTTAAGGAGCGTAATCGCGTTGTAAGCGGTTTGCGTGAACAAGGGTGGAATATTGTCGAGCCGTACGCAAACTTCTTCTGGATGCCGTTTGGTGAAGACACAGAGCGAGCTAATCAGCGTTTTGTTGATGCAGGTCTTTCTGTGCGAGCTTTTGCTGGAGAAGGTATTCGCATAACAATTGCGGAAACAGAAGCAAATGACCGTGTTCTTAAAATATGCGAGTCTTTAAAGAAAGATGGTTTTTCGCTTAAATAATCATATTTTTGACTGCATTTAGATGCGGTTTTTGCCTTTCGGCGTGTCTTAATCTTGCATTAGTCTCGCGTTCGTGGCAAAATAACAAAGTTGCCGTTTGGAGATATTCTTCTCCGTTCGGAAACATTGGCGGGTTACCAGAGCGGCCAAATGGGACTGACTGTAAATCAGTTGCTTCGTGCTTCAGTGGTTCAAATCCACTACCCGCCACGCCTCGATAGCTCAGTGGTAGAGCACTTCCTTGGTAAGGAAGAGGTCGTGAGTCCGATTCTCACTCGAGGCTCTCTGGCGGGGTAGCTCAGCTGGCTAGAGCGTACGACTCATAATCGTAAGGTCAAGAGTTCGAGTCTCTTCCTCGCTACAATGGCCAGCAGGAGTTGGTCAACACACAACATTCTAGAGGTGAACGAAATGGCAAGTAAGAGCGCAGACATCCGTCCAGGCATTACGCTTGCATGCACGGAGTGCAAGGAGCGTAATTACATCACGACGAAGAATCGTCGTAATACGCCTGATCGTCTCGAGTTGAGCAAGTTCTGCCCACGTTGCGGCAAGCATACTCTCCATCGCGAGACTCGCTAAGCGAGTGAGCTTCGGCGAAGTTTTGTAGCTTTATTTACCCCGCGTTTTGCGGGGTTTTTTGTTATTTAGTGCTGTTAGGATTAGGCATATGAGTATGCAATCATCCTTATCGAAATCTGATAATCCAACTTTCGCAGACCTTACAACAATTGGGGTTGGGGGTAGTATTGCTCGTTTTGTAGAGCCTAATAGCAGGGTGGCTGTTATTGAAGCTGTAGAAGATGCCGATTGTGCGGGATTGCCATTGTGTGTTATTGGTGGTGGATCTAATATGCTCGTTAGCGACGAGTTGTTTAACGGAGTTGTTGTGCGCGATGCTCGGCGTGAAATTTGTGTTTTAGATGAGGCGGCTCCTAGCGAAGATGGCGTTGATAAGGATAGTGGAGATTGTTTAGTTCACGTTAGTGCAGAAGCAGGATGCAATTGGGATGATTTTGTATCGCATACGATTCAGCTTGGCTTAGAAGGCGTAGAAGCGCTATCTGGTATTCCTGGAACTGTTGGGGCATCTGTTGTGCAAAACATTGGCGCATATGGTGCGGAAGTGGCGCAAAGCGTTGAATGTGTAGAAGTTTGGGATCGTAAAGATAAAACAACTTTTTATATGAATCTTGCGGATCTTAAGTTTGGATACCGCACGTCTGTTCTTAAAAAAAGCATGTATAAGGCGCCTGGTGTTGCTGCCGATTGCTTCTTCCCAACGCCTAGATATGTTGTTTTATCTGTTACTTTTTGCTTAAAGCATTCAAAAACGGGTGTTGTGGCTCATTCTCAGCTTGCTCACGCGCTTGGCGTGCAAGTTGGCGATAGGATGGAAACATCTAAGATTCGTCGCGAAGTTTTGCGCGTTAGAGCGTCTAAGGGCATGCTTGAAGATGCTATGCGTTACGCAAATAAGTGGATGTGCTACGCAAAAAGCGAGAGCGGTGTTGAGTCTGCGATTAGTCTTCAAAATGAAGACTATGTTTGTGGAGATTTGTTAGACGGCGATTCTAAGTATGCCGATCGTCATAGTTGTGGAAGTTTCTTTATGAATCCGATTTTGACAGAATCTCAGGCAGATTTGCTTCCAGAAGACGCTCCGCGATTTGACGCCACTTTGCCAGATGGATCTAAGGGTGTTAAGACTTCTGCCGCATGGCTTATTGATCATGCAGGATTCCATAAAGGATTTAGGCTTACGCAAAACAATGGTATAAAAAGTGAGGCTGGGTTGTCTTCTTTGCATACTTTGGCATTGACCAATCGCAATAATGCAAAATGCAAAGATATTGTTGATTTAGCACACAAAATCATAGATGGTGTTTATGATTCTTTTGGCGTAAAACTCGTTCCAGAGCCTGTACTGATCGGCATTAACTTAGATTATTAATGTAAGTTGTTAACACAAATTTAGCATAATTTAACATAATAAATTGCGATTTGTGTTGTGATTTTCCGCTAGACAAAGTACTATGCTCTTTTAATATCGTAAAAATTATTGTTTAATAGCACTTAATGTGTGTTGAACCGTATTTTTTGCGATTTATAACATATAACCCCTTATATGGAATGTTTTAGACGTAGTTTTAGAGAAGGTTGGATTATGCAAATATGGAGAAAAAAGTCTGTTGAGCAGACTATTGCAGAAACAATGGATGGTGATCGCCATCTTAAGCGCACGCTAAATTCTTGGGATCTTGCGGTTATGGGCGTAGCGGTTGCTGTTGGCGCTGGAATCTTCTCTGTTGGCGCTCAAGCAGCTGCATTCCATGCGGGACCAGCGGTGATTATTAGCTTTATTATTGCTGGAATCGTTTGCGGAACGGCTGCAATGTGCTACGCTGAGTTCGCTTCGATGATTCCTGTTGCAGGATCTGCATACACCTTTACGTACACAACAGTCGGCGAGCTTATTGCTTGGATTATTGGCTGGGATATGATTCTGGAAATGCTTATGGCAGGATCTGTTATAGCCAAATATTGGGGCGTTTATCTTAACGATTTAATGCATTTGTTTGGTCTTAACGTATCTACTTCGGTAAATATTGGCGGTTTTACTTTTGATCTTGCTCCAGTAGTTATTGTTGCGTTCTTTACGATTATGCTTGTTGTTGGAACAAAGCTTTCTGCTCGTTTTGACGGTGCTTTAACAATCTTGAAGATTGGCATTGTTCTGTTTGTTGTTGTTGTTGGATTCTTCTACATTAAGGCTTCTAACTTCACTCCATTTGTTCCACCTGCAACAGACGTTGCTAGCGTTAAGGGAATTCACGTTTCTGGCACTATGAGCCAGCCGCTTTGGCAGTGGGTTACTGGCATGCAGCCAGCTGTTTACGGCGTTACGGGTATTCTTTCTGGTGCAGCACTTGTGTTCTTTGCATTTATTGGATTTGACGTTGTTGCAACTACGGCAGAAGAAACTAAAGACCCACACAAGAACATTCCTAAGGGCATTGGTCTTGGTCTTTTGATTGTGACTGTTCTTTACATTCTTGTTGCTGTTGTTACAACTGGTATGGTCTCTTACAAGGATTTGGCTAAGCAAGAGGCTCCTTCGCTTTCTACGAGCTTTGAGCTTGTAGGCGCAACTTGGGCTGCTAAGATCATTTCTCTTGGCATTGTAATCGGCTTAACAACTGTTGTTATGGTTCTTCTTTTGGGCCTTACACGTATTGTGTTTGCTGTTAGCCGAGATGGTTTGCTTCCACGTAGCTTCTCTAAGGTTAGCAAGCGCGGAATCCCTGCACGTATTCAGATTGTTTCTGGCGTTGTTGTTGCAATAATCGCTTCTACGTTAGATATTGGAATTCTTTCCGATATGGTGAATATTGGTACGCTTTCTGCGTTCTTGCTTGTTTCTGCAGGCGTTCCTATTATGCGTATGCGTAGACCTGATTTGCATCGATCCTTTATGGTTCCATGGAATCCAGTTCTACCTATTTTCGCCGCGCTTTCTACGTTCTGGCTTATGCTAAACCTTTCTGTGCTTACATGGATTCGTTTTGCAATCTGGCTTGCAATCGGTTTTATTGTGTACTTTGGATATTCTTACCGCAATTCTTTGCTGGGAAGGCAACTTCGTAAAGCTAAGAAGCTTGGTGTTCCAGTAGAAACCTTGTTTGCGCAAGATGCTGCTGCTGCAGAAAAAGTTGCGGAAGGTGAGTCGGAAGATCAAGCGCGAGCTGAGGCTGCTCAAGAGGCGGCTGTTGGGTCTGCTCAAGAGGATGCTCAATAGGCTTTTGCTTTGAGACGTTGATTTCTTGAGACGTTAATTTAACTGTATTGAGTCGGTATGTGATTACGCATGCCGACTCAATGCGTTTTGCACTCGTAACGTGAACTATAATAGAAGAGTTAGTTTATTTTTGAGTGTGAAAGGGTGCGTTTGTTATGCCTTACGTTATTGCAGAGCCATGCGTTGACGTTAAAGATAAAGCGTGTGTTGACGAGTGCCCTGTTGATTGCATTTACGAAGGCGACCGCACGCTTTACATAAACCCTAACGAATGCGTTGATTGCGGTGCGTGCGAGCCTGCGTGCCCAGTAGAGGCCATCTTTTACGAAGACGACGTTCCAGAAGAGTGGGAATGGTATAAAGACGCTGCTGTGGAATACTTTAACAAGCTTGGAGATTTAGGTGGTGCGCAAGAAGCTGGCCCATCTGGTTGGGATGAGGATCGCGTAGCTGCTCTTCCTAAAAAAGATGCTTAAATGCCCATTTGAGCAGCATTCTTACCATACTTTTTTCTTACTGCATCTAATACGTGTTCTGCGTGACTTATTCTTGCATGCGTATTTTTTATTGCGTTTTGCGCAATTTCTGTTGAATTTTTACGCATGCTACTTATAGTGTTTTCTCTTTCGTTCTCTTCTAATATGTCGCTAATCGTAGGCTGAACAAGCGCTTTGCTTTTATCTACAAGATTGCTTACGCTAACGCCAGCAAGCCTGACGGAGCTTAGTAAACAAATATGACTTCCGCCTAATTTATGGTCATGAACTGTTGGATTTACCGATTCTAGTAAATCGCAAGCATGCTTATAAATCTCTGGAGCGCAATCGGTTACGTTTCTTAATGTTTTGCATCTTGTTGCATAGTGCAAATCGCTGAATCGCAATTTTAACATTACTGTTTTTGCCATTATGTTGCGATTGCGTAATTCTTGCGCCACTTCGTTGCAGCAGTGCCTGATCAGGTTTTTCACTGCTGCAATATCTGTGGTGTCTTTATCAAGAGTGCTTTCTGTTCCAATGGATTTTTCTGGAACGTGGGGCATTACTTGCCGTGTATCAATTCCGCGCGAAGTGTTATAAAGCATTCGCGCAAGAACTTTAGACCCAGCAACTCGTTCCAAAGTCTTCTCATCTACACTTCTAAGCATCTCAATGCTGTTTATTCCCCACATAGCTAGTTTTTTAGCAAGCGCGGGTCCTATTCCTGGTATTGCTCGTAATGGCATTATTGAAACAAAGTCGGCATTGCGATTTTGGGGGATAATCAGCATTCCGTTTGGCTTTGCGTTCGTTGACGCCATTTTTGCGATCAGCTTATTTGATGCAATCCCCACAGAGCAAGTGATGTGAAACTTGCGCGCGACTTCGCTTCTTGTCCACTCACCTATGGCGATGGGCGTTTTCCAGCGTAATAACGCTGAGCTAACGTCCATGTAACACTCGTCTACAGAAACCTGTTCAACTTTATCTGTGATCTTTGAAAAGACCTCCTTAAAAATCCTAGATGAAATGGAAACGTAATATGGCATATCTACCGACAAGAAAATGCCATTAGGGCACAATCTTCGTGCTTGCGCTGTAGGCATAGCGGAATTCACGCCATACTTACGTGCTTCGTAGCTGGCTGCCGAAACTACGGAGCGCGAGCCTGTACCAATAATCACAGGTTTGCCAAGTAACCTAGGATTACGCGCCGCCTCGAGTGATGCATAAAATGCATCCATATCGATATGAAGTATTGTGCAGCCAGACGCATTGCGCCCCCAATCGCGTTTAGCTGCATTAACTCGCGGTGCTGTGCTCATGAATTTATAGTAGAACAAACGTTCGATTTTGTGCAATAGCGTGTCGCAATAAGTTTACGAAAAATAAGTGTAAAATACGCAAAATAACTACTGGCAAATATAACTACTGCCGTGTAGGGTATGCTTTATGAAACAAATCATAGTAAACGCGCTAAATCGCATGCCTGTTTTGCTAATCGTTGTTGCAGAAGCTGCAACGGTCTATCTAGCAACGTCTATAGCAAAAGTCGCGTTTAGCCAGCTCGATCCGCTATATTCTGTGTGGTATCGCGTTGGGTTTATGTCTTTGTTTTTGCTTGCTTGGAGAAGACCTTTTTCGCGTAAAAAGCGCGCTCGCAACTCTCTTCCTAAAACGTTAAAAGAATGGGCAATTGTTGTTGCTGTAGGCATTTCTGTTGTTCTTATGAACACAATGTTTTATTTAGCTATTAGTTGCATGGCTGTGGGGGTGGCTGTAACTATTGAGTTTGTAGGGCCTTTAATGGTTGCTGTTATAACTGGTAAAACATGGCGTGAGCGCGTTGGTATTGTTATTGCGGCTTGCGGAATTGTGCTTCTTGCAAGCGCGTCTATGCATTCTAACGAAAGTCCGCATTTTCTTGTTGGATTAGTGGCAATTCTTATTGGCGGATCAATGTGGGGAATGTACATTGTATCTGGGCGTATGCTTGCAAGAGGTTCTAATGCAATTGACAGAGTTAGTATAGCTATTTTAATTGGTTGGCTTTTGCAGTCGAGTGTTCTTGGAATCCCTGCAATTTTGCATGTTGTGCATCCTAAATCGAGTGCAACTTGGGCTGCTCAGCCTTATGGATCTTTGAAACTTCTTGGATTAATGGTTGTTATTGCGATTTGCGCGTCTTTTATTCCAACTCTTTTAGACCAGGTTTTGCTAAAGCGTGTATCTTCGGCAAGATATTCAGTTATGCAAGCGCTTTACCCTGCGATTGCGGCGCTTGTTGGCATGGGATTTGGTGAAATGCCAACGTTGATTGATGTTTGCGGAATGGCTTTAGTTATGTTGGCTGTTGTGATTACATTTTCGGGAGATCACAATCCCGCATAAATACTGTTGCGCGTTATATAAGCTTCTTTTGTGCGTTTGGTGTGTCGCTTAAGCATTGTGCACGTCCTCAAGAGGTGATATAGTTTGAACCTGTTGCTATCTTGAATAGTTACAAAGTGGAGTCATGCCTGAGTGGCCGATAGGGGCACCCTGCTAAGGTGTTAGTCGCGTAAGCGGCTCGAGAGTTCGAATCTCTCTGACTCCGCGGTTTAGCTCTAAATCGTTGAAAAATCAGCGGTTTAGAGCTTTTTGTTTTGATTTTTGGCCTATAACCCATAATCCGATTCACTGTATTCCCTGTATTCCCACTTAATCGTTGCAAATCGCCAGCAGCCGCCGTAATTGTGTGTAATTGTGCACAATTGTGTATAACAATGTGGATAACTACCCTCTAAAATAGCCTTTAACCACATTGAAAGTTTTTTATTTACAGATTGAAATTCCTAAATCATAGTTAGAGCATGAGCGAATTTTTCGTTCATCGTGGCTAGCAAAAACGTTTGTCACGTTAGAGAAAACAACGTTTTAAGGAGTTGATATGGGAAAACATGGATGTAAAGGGATTCCAATCTTTTTACGCAATAAGCGCACGCGAATGTTCTCTTTACTGACAGCGTTGCTGGCGACTATTGCAATTGTTGTTGGTAATGGCGCAATAAATGCTGCTTCTGCGGATATTTTTGCTCAATACTATACGTATAGTGATGCCTGTTCAAAAGTGAGTCCGAGCAGAAAAATTGTAAAAAAAGATGATGATGGTAATTACGTATTTTGCATTAATACGGGATCAACTGTAAAAGCTGATTCCGATTGGAGAGATATTCCGCTTGATGTTAACAATATTAATGAAATCACAGCAAGAATAGCTAAGTCTGCTATTGAAAATGATTTTACATCCCGAATGGAGGCTGCAGCATATTTAATTCATGAACATTATGATGAAGATAAACGCGGGTGGGAAGAAGCGAAGCGTAGGGGATTTGATGGTGCGTCTAACTTAAAGGAAGATGCAGAAAAACTATGGAACGAAGTAACCCAAAAAACGCCTAAGGGTATGGGATTCAAAATACTTGACCCTTATGCTACCTACTATGCAAGGAGTGGAAGGGTAGTTATTGATACACAGGGTGTTGATGAAAGAAATGTTACATATGACAGCGAAAATACAAAATTTAAAGTTACTGCAGTAGGCGATAAGTTGCGTTTTATAAAAGATAAGAAACAGGTTAAAGAGGTTAAAGATCACATTGGATCTTATAGTACGTTGTATGGAATTGATTGGGTTGCAACAGGAGAAGGTGAAGCAGAAATTAAGGGTGAATACTACATTCCATATTTGCAAAGAAAAGATATAGGGAATGGAGCAGCTTTAATACGAGTAGCAAAAGATGAAAAAGTCAAAGAATTTACAAATGTATTAACAGAGAGAGCGCACAGAAAGTTCCAGCCCTCGCTTTCTTCTAAGTCGACTGTAAAAGAGTTGAAAGTAGGCGATTCTGTAGAAGATACTGTTACTTCGTCGCTAAAGAATCCTACTGAAGGTGAGTGGGTAAGTGGTAAAGACGTTCGTGCTCGCGGATACTACTTTGTTGGTTCTTATAACGATATTATGAAAAAACGCGAAAATAAAAAAGACAAAGTAGAAGAGTATATAAAGGAACTACGAGAAGATAAGAATATTCGTCAAGTTGCTGCAGCTGATGTTTATTTTTCGGGAGAAAATCAAGAGGTTAAGGCGGTTGCGCACGAAGCAAAAGGTGACTTATCTAAAGATGAACTTGCTAGCGCAAAAGTTTATAAAGTGAACAAAGACGATGCAGGATTATTTGGAACGTGGGTTTGGTTTATTGATCCCGGAAATCAAAAAGACGACGTTCGAGAGTTTATTCCAGGAAAGTTTGTTGAAGAATTTGGAAACGTAAATTCAACAGTTTCGCATAAGGCAAAAATATCGATTGAACATGTTAAGAATCTAAAAAACAAAGATACAAATGACGTTTCGGATGCGATAGTTGTTAGTGGTGTTCCAAAAGACTACGGAAAATTTGATGGAAATACCGATTATGGGTTTAGTAAAGATGCAAAGATGAACATTCGTCTTTGGTGGGTTGGAAACAAAGATGGTTCAATGAGCAACGAAAATATGGTAAAGCTTGTTTCCAGCTCTGTAGAAGAGCCTAAAGAAGACGAAAATCATAAGAAAATAGATTCATGGGATGTTCCATTGCGTAATGGAACTTACACGCTTGGGAACGGCAAGATAATTCTTACTCATAACGAGTCTAATGGCAAAGAAGCTGGCAAAGAATCTGGCAAAGATAGCGATAGTGAAGATAACAAGGGCAGTGAAGATAACAAAGAGAACAGAAGTGCTGAGAATAAAAAAGAAAAGTTTGAAAAAGTTGGAGATATGATCGATCTTTTAGACGGCAATACGGCTAAAAGTGGAATGTATGTTTTTGTTTATGAATTCCCAGGTTCTTCTAGAGCGCAAGAGTTTAAGACGTCGTTTAATAACGAAGATAGTAGAAGCTTCTTTGATAGAAATAAGCCTGTTACTGTGACTGTTAATAAGGCGGAGAATGCTGGTGCGAAGGGTGAGCCTGGTAAGGGTGAGCCTGGAAAAGAGCAGTCTGGTAATGCGAATCCTGTGAAGAGTGAGCCTGGTGTGCAAAAGCCTGGTGGTTCTAGTGAAGATCCTGGTAAGCAAGATCCTGGTAAGCAGGATAATCCTGGAGGTTCTAGCGAAAAGCCTAGTAAACAAGATCCAGATAAGAGCGAGCCTGCTGGTAGTGGAAATGTTACGGGTAGTGAAGTTGATCCAAAGACGTCTTCTAGTGGTGGCGTTGTAGATAATATTATTTCAAAGCAGAATCCGCAGAATCCGCAGAATCCTCAGAATCCGCAAGGTTCTGGTGTGCAAGCTGGCAATAATAATCAGTCTGGTAGCACACAGAGTTCTGGGAAAAACGATCCTGGTAAGCAAGATCCTGGTAAGCAAGATCCTGGTAAGCAAGATCCTGGTAAGCAGGATAATCCTGGAGGTTCTAGCGAGCAGCCTGGTGGTACACAAGGTTCTAGTGCGCAGAATGAAGTTGCTGGCACACAGTCTGGCAGAGCGCAAGTTGGCAACAATGCGCAATCTGGTGTAAACGCTGGAGCGAATAATAATACGCTCGGTGCGCAAGTAGATGCTGGAACCAATAATACAGTTCATCAAAATGCAGATGCGACTGGCGATAGTAATCCTAAGAGTAATCCTAAGAGTAATGCTAATAACGATAAAATTAATGAAAAAAACAATAAAAAAGATGATCAAAGTAATGTTAAGACGGATTCTCAGCATAAATCTGAGCATATTGCAAGTAAGGAAGATAGCAAGGAAGGTAAATATACAGCTACTAAATCAGGTACTATTCAGAGAGGTGATTCTAAGAAGGTTGATACTTACCAAAGTGCTACTCAGCAGGGAGATTCTAAACAGGGAGATTCTCAGTATGGAGGTAATCAACAAGTAAGCGACTCTAATGTAGAGCAGAATTCGCAGTCAAATAATCAATATGCAAGTGGAACAAAGAATTCAAAACGACGCCATGCTCGTCTAGGTGCTAATGTTGGGCATCTAGTAACAACTGGCGTAAAAGTTGAAACAACATTAATGTTCTCTCTGGCTATATTGCTTATTGCAGGATCTGTGATTTTGGCAAAACGCGTAAGTTACATTGCATAAAATCTCTCATAAAATATTTGATTCATATGTGCATAAATTTGTAAAACATGTATGTTGAGATATATTAATTGGGATATATTTAAAACAGATAAGAATAGTTGCGTTGTATAATATGCATAATTTATTCTATAAACATAGCTTTTTGGCGCTTATAGTTTTGCGTACTATACAACGCACAATTATTATGTAAATAGTATATAAAAGCACTGTTTTCAAATGAGGTTTTTTTATGAGTGACTACAACATAGATAAAGAAAAGATGTTGGTTCGCTTGCATAGAGTATGTGGGCAAGTTCACGCTGTTGAAAATATGGTTGAAAAAGGGGAAGACTACAACAACATTCTTATGCAACTTTCTGCATCTACGGCAGCTCTTAGGGCAGTTGCGCTTATAGTTGCTCATCAAGAAATATCAAAGGCATTAGAAGAAGCGCAAGACGCTGGAAATAAAAAGGTTACAGATAAGAAAGTTGCAGAGCTTGTAGACGTTGTAGATCACTTAATGCGTTACGATAAGTCGTGATTTGTGATTTGTGATTTGTGATTTGTGACTTGCGATTTGTGATTTGTAATTCTAGCGGTTGCATATAATCTTTTGTAGCTTTAAGACTGTTTGAATTGAAAACGATTTGAATATTGAATATTGAATATCGAATGTCGAATAATATTGAATATCGAATATGAAGAATATGCGAACCGTAACTGATTTATGTGAGAATCCTGCGCACTTTGCTTTTGTGGAAAAGAAGTCAGAGTTTATTTCGGACGCGTGCCACATTTCTAGTGCTGAAGAAGCGCTTGAGTTTGTAGAGTCAATTAGGATGATTCACCCCAAAGCAAGGCACGTTGCGTACGCTGCGATTTACGCAGATAAAAATGGCAGATTGTGCGAGCGTATGAGCGATGACGGCGAGCCATCTGGAACTGCAGGCAAACCAATTTTAGATGTTATTAGGTTTTCTAATGTTGTAGACGCAGTTGTAACAGTTACGCGTTATTTTGGTGGGATTTTGCTTGGCTCTGGTGGATTAATACGAGCGTATTCTGCTGCGGCTGCAGGTGCTATAAAGTCTAGTAAAATAGCGGATATTGTAGAGTGCAATTGTTTTTCTTGCAAAGTTGAGTACTCGCATTTAAGAATGTTTAAGCATTTATTATTAAAAAACAATGCGGAAGTTATAAGTGAAGAATACGGCGTTTCTATTGAATTAAAAGTATGCGTGCCGTGTAAAGAGTCAGATAGATTTCTTGAAGCAGTAAAAAATACGTTTTCTGGAGTAATAATTCCAGATTTTTGCGGTGTTTGCACTAGAATTTGCTGATTTTTATTTTTAGTGATTTTTTAGTAAGTTGTGTGTGATTTTTAGTGACTCTTGTGTTTTAAGATTTGTGTTGCAAAGCTGATAGATTAGATAAGTGACTAAGCAAAGGTTGGTGAGTCTCTTATGAATGATGCGCAAAAGCTTAATGGCGTTGAGAAAAACGAAGATTTAGGCAATAGTGCAAGCCATGATTTATCTAATGAGTCTAATGAATCTAATAATTCCAATGCTTCATACGAGCCATTAACCGCTGTTTACGAGCATTTAAGGCATTCCAGTGATTCTAAAGAATTGCATGAATTTGCTATAAAAGAGTTGCCAGATAGGTCGGATCAGGCAGGATTTTCTAGAGCGACTGCACTTTTGGAAGCTGTAGCAGGCAATTCAAATACTCCAGAAGAAGATCGCGTTCGATTAGCAACAGTAATGCCATTTCCGAATATCTTGGTTAAGCTTTCTCAAGACGAATCAAGTAATGTTCGTTTAGCTGTTGCAAAGAACGAAAATGCTAAGAATTGGCTAGTTGGAAGGCTTACTAAAGATTCTTGCGCGCAAGTTAGAGATGCTGCTTTGTGTAATCCGCGAACATCTTGGAAAATGCGATTAGAAGGTGCGCAGACAAATGGTGTTAGCGCAAAAACGTTGGATTACTTGGCTTCTCTTGGTGCAAGCGAAGAAAGTGACGATTCTCCTGTGCTCTCTGCAATGGTAAGAAGAGCAGTGGCTCTTAATCCTGGTGTGTCGCAGCCAACTTTGATTGCTTTGTCTAAAGATAAGGACTCGGATGTCTCGCTTGCTGCGTCAGAAGTCTTGAATAAGTATTAAATATAAAAATAAGTCTTGAGTATAAAAGTAAAATGAATAATAATTGCATACGTTTGCATTAAAACCCCACAAATAGACTACGATGGAAACTATGAACACTAAAAATGAAGAAACAGTGCAACCAACAAGTCCGTTAAGGCGATTGGCTGAACTAATGGGCGTTCGTTCCAAATTCGTTGGATCGGATGGCGTAGAGCATCAAATCGCCGATAGCGTGCTTGTAAAAGTATTGCAATCACTATGCGTAGAAGCTCAAAACGATAAACAAATCGAAGAAGCAACTCAAAAAATCCTTAATGAGCGTCACACTCGCTTAGTTGCTCCAACAGTTTTGCACACTGTTGGTAAAGAAAGCGAAGTAAGCGTAAACACTGGGATTTTGGAGTATCCTACAGCAACACTTATTTTGGAAGATGGCAGTGAATACAAGGGTGATTTGCAAATTTCTCCTTCTAAAAACGATGTTGCAATTCCCGTAGACGGAAAGTTTGTAGCAACGTCTTTGCTTAAGATTCCTGCAGACGTTCCAATGGGCTATCATACTTTGCGCGTTAGTGTTGCCGACCGCGTAGAAGAGGCCACTCTTATTAGCGCGCCAGAAAGCATTGATACTATTGAGAAACTAGAAAAAGATGGCAAGCAAATTTGGGGTTGGATGGCTCAGCTTTATTCAATCCGCTCCTCTAAGTCTTGGGGAGTTGGCGATTATGCAGATCTGGCGGATTTGCTTGTTAAAGCTAAAGAAAAGTCGGGAGCGGACTTTGTTCTTATAAATCCGCTTCATGCTGGAGAGCCAGTTGCTCCGTTAACGCCTTCGCCATATTTGCCTGTTGCTAGGTCTATGGTAAACGTTACGTATATTCGCCCAGAAAGCATTCCAGAATATAATCTTCTTAGCGATCAAGATCGCAAAAGCGTTGACGATTTGCATAATCAAGTAGAGCCGCTTAATAATGATGCGCAAATTATTGATCGCGACGCAATGTGGCGCGTAAAAATGCACGCTTTGTGGATTATTTTTAAGTCGGGCATGTCAGATAAGCGCGCGCAAAAGTTTGAAGCGTTTAAGAAAGATATGGGAGACACGCTTGAATCCTACGCAACTTGGTGCCTTTGCTACGACAAGTGGGGTGCGCCTAATGGCGATGATTGCTGGGAGAAGCATCTTACTAAAGATTCCGATGAGATTATCGCTTTAGCAAAGCAATTCCCAGACACGCTAGAGTTTTATCGTTGGCTTGAGTGGGTTGCGTTCGGCCAGTTGCACGATGCGCAAATGGCAGCTAAAAAAGCAGGAATGCGCATTGGAATTATGTCGGATATGGCTGTTGGCGTGCATCCAGCAGGATCGGAAGTTTGGTGGAATCCAGAGCGATTCGCCAATGGTGCTTGCGTTGGTGCGCCTCCTGATTACTTCAATCAGCAAGGTCAAAACTGGTCTCAGCCTCCGCTTAATCCATTTGAGCTTGAGCGCACAGGCTTTAAGACCTACAGAGATATGGTTCATGGCATGTTTGCTTCTGCAGGAGCTGTGCGAATCGACCATATTCTTGGACTTTTCCGACTTTGGTGGATTCCAGAAGGATCTACTCCAGGAGACGGAGCTTATGTTTACTACGATGCAAACGTTATGCTTGGCATTCTTGCGATTGAAGCCACGCGCGCAAATGGCGTTGTAGTTGGAGAAGACCTTGGCGTTGTGCCAGCTGAAGCTCTAGAAGTTTTGGCTAAGAATAAGGTTCTTGGATGCACGGTTGAGTGGTTTGAACAGAGAGATGGCGCGTTTCGCGAGCCTAAGAAGTGGCGCGAAATGACGCTTGCATCTGTAAATACTCACGATATGCCACCTGCTGCAGGGTACTTAAACTACGAGCACGTTAATATTCGTGAGCGTTTGAATCTTCTTACTGGATCTGTAGAAGAGTTCCGCGCAGACGCTGTTAAAGAGCATAATGCAATGCTTAAGATGCTTGTTTCTGGCGGATTCTTAAGCGAAAGTGCGTTAGAAGACGAGTCGCAGCATGAGCAAGAGATTGTTGAAGCGTTGTATAAAGCGCTTAAGGCTGCGCCTTCTAAGTTGCTTGCTGCGTCGATTGTTGACGCCACTGGCGAGCATCGCGCGCAAAATCAGCCTGGAACTAACGACGAATATCCAAATTGGCGTATTCCTTTGGCAGATGCTGATTGCAATCCTGTTCTTTTGGACGATTTATTCGACTTGCCTAGAGTTAAGTCTTTAGCGCAAATCATGAATAAGTAAAGATGAATAAATAGAGGTAGATGCGTTATTAATTGCGGGCTGCAGCGTTTGTTTTTTACTTGCGAGCGTTGTAGTCCGCATTTGCATAACGTTGTAGTCCGTGTTGTAGTCCGCGTTGTAGTCCGCGTTGTATGTAAAATAGAAGTTTGCAAATAGTCGTCATGTGGCGATATACTTGCAGATTGTTGTGTTTCCCTAAGGGGTCCTTCAAAGCGCTTTTCCCACTCGCCATCGAGGACTTTCAGGGAGCCCACGGATTATGAGTAGAGTATCTTCTATAAACCAAGAAGATGCAAAGCTCGAAACACAATAGAGAAAAGGTACGATTGTGAAGACTTTCACACCGAAACCAGCAGATTTAACTCATGACTGGTACATTATCGACGCCACTGATGTGGTGCTTGGTCGCTTGGCTTCCCAGGTAGCTATTTTGCTTCGTGGTAAGAATAAGCCAACTTATGCTCCTCACGCTGATTCTGGCAATCACGTTATTATTATTAACGCAGATAAGATTGCTTTGACTGGCAATAAGTTGAGCAAGGAATTGTATTCCCACTCTGGCCGTCCAGGCGGACTTCGCCGCGATAGCTATGCTGAGCTTTTGGAGAAGAATCCAAAGCGCATCATCGTTTCCGCTGTTAGGGGAATGCTTCCAAAGAATCGTCTTGCTAAGGTTCAGCTTGATCGCCTTCGTGTGTTCACTGGCGCTGAGCATCCTCATATTTCGCAAAAGCCACAGGTCTTCGAGATCTCTCAGGTTAGCCAGCAGGCTAAGTGAATCGTAAGGAGAATATGATTATGGTAGATAACAACAACTCCGCGGTTCTTGAGAACGAAGAAGAACTGACTAGCTACACCACCGAAACCAACGCTGGTGCAGGCACTGGTACTTCCGCTATTGCTCCAGGCTATGGCACTGGTCGTCGTAAGGAAGCCGTTGCTCGCGTTCGCTTGGTTCCAGGTTCTGGTAAGTGGACTATTAACGGCCGCACTCTTGAGGAATACTTCCCATCTCGCTTATTGCAGCGCGAAGTTAATTCCCCAATCGTGCTTCTAAAGCTTGAAGGTAAGTTCGACGTTGTCGTTTTGGTAGACGGCGGCGGCACCACTGGTCAGGCTGGCGCAATTCGCTTGGGCGTTGCCCGCGCTTTGAACGCTATTGACCGCGATGCAAACCGTGCTTCCTTGAAGAAGGCTGGCTTCTTGACCCGCGACGCTCGCGTTGTGGAACGTAAGAAGGCTGGTTTGCACAAGGCACGTCGTGCACCTCAGTTCTCGAAGCGTTAAGCTGCGAAGAATTACAACTTCAATGGCTCCTGGCTTATGCTGTGAGCCATTTTTTATTCGTGTGTAATCTAGAATCAAGTTAAATGTTATTAATCGTTTGTAAGTAACATCTAAAGCTAACATTCTAGAAAATTTTTCAGCAAATCGCACATAAATCATTACAAATAAGAACAAATAACGAACATTAGAGGATAAACCTCGCTCATAAATAGCGCAACTCGCTGCAAAGCCAAAATAGTACAGTAATTCAAGTAAATTGTGAAATGTATCACATACCAGCATTATGATGCGTCTTTCATAGAAGATTATGCATGTAAATGTTGATGTGCAAAAAGCGTAGAAGTACGTAAGGAATCTAAAGATCAAGGAGGACCAAATGGCGCAAGCGCAAGAAACAGCGCAAGAAAATGTGCTCGATGAAAAAGAGCAAGCGGCATTAGTTGCAAAACAAGAAGTTGATGAGTTAGCTAAAAAAGCAAAAGTCGCTTTAGATGAATTTGAAAAGTTAAATCAAACTCAAGTAGACAGAATTGTAGCAAAAGCATCGATTGCAGCTCTGAACAAGCATTTAGTCTTAGCAAAAATGGCTGTTGAAGAAACAGACAGAGGATTAGTAGAAGATAAAGCTACAAAAAACATTTTTGCATGCGAACATATTACGCATTATCTTGCAGGCCAGCGCACTGTAGGCATTATTAGAGAAGATGATGTTCTTGGAATAGACGAAATCGCTGAGCCAGTTGGCATTGTTGCAGGCGTTACGCCAGTAACAAACCCAACGTCTACAGCCATTTTTAAGTCGCTAATCGCGCTTAAAACTCGCTGCCCAATTATTTTTGGATTCCACCCATTTGCTCAAAAGTGTTCTGCAGAAGCGGCCAGGATTGTGCGCGATGCAGCAATAGAAGCAGGAGCGCCAGAAAATTGCATTCAGTGGATTGAGCATCCATCAATCGAAGCTACGGGAGCTTTAATGAAGCACCCAGATGTTGCAACAATTCTTGCAACAGGTGGCCCTGGAATGGTTAAAGCTGCTTATTCTTCTGGTAAGCCAGCACTTGGCGTGGGCGCAGGAAACGCTCCAGCATACGTTGATGCAGATGTAGACATTGAGCGCGCTGCAAACGATTTGGTGCTTTCAAAGCATTTTGATTACGGCATGATTTGTGCAACAGAGCAGGCGATTATTGCGCATAAAGATGTGTATGATGCTTTGAAGCTCGAATTAAAGCGCCGTAAAGCTTACTTTGTAAACGAAGAAGAAAAAGCAAAGCTTGAGCAATACATGTTTGGTTGCACGTCTTATAGTGGCCAAACTCCAAAGCTTAATTCTGTTGTTCCTGGAAAATCTCCTCAATTTATTGCGCAACAAGCAGGATTTGAGATTCCAGAAGATGCCGTGATTCTTATTGCTGAGTGCAAAGAAGTTGGCGAGATGGAGCCTCTAACAATGGAAAAGTTGGCTCCTGTTCACGCTCTGCTTTGCGCAGATAACAAGGAACAAGGCTTTGAAATGTGCGAGAAGATGCTTGTGCACGGAGCTGGCCACACTGCTGTGATTCACACCAATAATCAGCAGCTTGCTCGAGAATACGGCAGCCGTATGCATGCTTGCCGAATCATTTGGAACTCCCCAGGATCTTTGGGTGGCGTTGGAGACATCTACAACGCAATCGCGCCTTCTTTAACTTTGGGATGCGGTTCTTATGGCGGAAACTCTGTTTCTGGAAACGTTCAAGCGGTAAATCTTATTAATATAAAGCGCATAGCGCGAAGGAATAACAATATGCAATGGTTCAAGATTCCGGCCAAAACGTATTTTGAGCCGAATGCTGTTCGCTATTTGCGAGACATGTATGGAATTGAGCGCGCTGTTATTGTGTGCGATAAAGTGATGGAACAGCTTGGCATTATAGACAAGGTGATTGATCAGCTTCGCGCTAGAGACAATCGCGTAACGTTTAGGATTATTGACTACGTTGAGCCAGAGCCAAGCGTTGAAACTGTTGAGCGCGGCGCGGAAATGATGCGCGAAGAGTTCCAGCCAGACACGATTATTGCTGTTGGCGGCGGATCTCCTATGGATGCTGCAAAAATTATGTGGCTTCTTTACGAGCATCCAGAAATTTCCTTCGCTGATTTGCGCGAGAAGTTCTTTGATATTAGAAAGCGTGCGTTTAAGATTCCGCCTCTTGGCAAAAAGGCTTGCTTGATTTGCGTGCCAACGTCTTCTGGAACAGGATCGGAAGTTACTCCGTTTGCTGTTATTACAGACCATAAGACTGGCTACAAGTACCCGATTACGGATTACGCGATTACGCCTTCGGTTGCAATCGTGGATCCTGTTTTGGCGCGTACGCAGCCTAGAAAACTTGCTTGCGATTCTGGTTTTGACGCTTTGACGCACTCTATGGAAGCTTTTGCATCTGTTTATGCTAACGACTTTACGGATGCAATGGCATTGCATGCAGCAAAGTTGATTTGGGAGAATCTTAACGATTCTGTGAACGCTAATGACCCTGAGCGCAAGATTCAAGCTCAAGAAAAAATGCATAATGCGGCTACTATGGCTGGAATGGCGTTTGGTTCGGCGTTCCTTGGTATGTGCCACGCAATGGCGCATACAATCGGAGCTTTGTGCCATGTTGCGCACGGCCACACGAATGCAATTTTGCTGCCTTATGTGATTCGCTACAATGGTCAAATTCCACAAGAGCCTACAAGCTGGCCAAAGTACAATCGCTACATCGCTCCGGAGCGATACCAGCAGATTGCAAAGAATCTTGGCATAGATCCTGGTAAAACTCCTCAAGAGGGCGTTGAGAATTTGGCGCGCGCTGTTGAAAATTATCGAGATAATCTTCTTAGTATGGATGCTTCGTTTAAGGCATGCGGTGTGGATGAAGAATACTATTGGTCTTTGTTGGATCAGATTGGCATGCGTGCTTACGAAGATCAGTGCGCTCCTGCAAATCCTCGTATTCCTCAAATCGAAGATATGAAAGAT